>JBQCDS010000282.1:0-11759 GCA_051961035.1 Trinickia sp.
GCCTGCGACGGCGTTGAGCGTGTGACTCGGTATCGACGTCGATGAATGCAATGAATACGATGCGGCGGCGCCCAAGCGCCGCCGGACGATTTACCCGAGCAGGCCCGCTTCGACGAGCGCGGCGCGCACCGCCTCGTGGCACCGAGAATCGAGCGGCGTGAGCGGCAGCCGAATGCCGCCCTTCATCCGCCCCATTTGCTCGAGCGCCCATTTCACCGGAATCGGATTCGATTCGATGAACAGGTTCTTATGCAGCGACAGCAGCTTGAAGTGGAGCTCGCGCGCCGTCTTGGCATCGCCCGCGATCGCCGCCTTGCAGAGTTCGCTCATCGCGCGCGGCGCGACGTTCGCGGTGACCGAGATATTGCCGTGCCCGCCAAGCAGCATCAGCGCGATGGCAGTCGGGTCGTCCCCGCTGAAAATCGAGAAATGCGCCGGCGCCGCCTTGATCAGATGCGCCGCGCGATCGATGTTGCCCGTCGCTTCCTTCACGCCGATGATGCCCGGCACTTGCGCAAGGCGCAGAGCCGTTTCGGTCGACATGTCCGCCACCGTGCGGCCCGGCACGTTATAAAGAATCACGGGCAAGTCGACCGATTCCGCGATCTTCGCGAAGTGCCGATAGATGCCCTCTTGCGTCGGCTTGTTGTAGTACGGCACGACTTGCAGCGTGGCGTCCGCGCCGATCGCCTTCGCGTGTTTCGTGAGTTCGATCGCTTCGACCGTGGAGTTGCCGCCCGCGCCGGCGATGATGGGGATACGCCCGGCCGTGTGCTCCACGGCCGTCTTGACCATGAGGATATGTTCCTCCACCGACAGCGTGGCCGATTCACCGCTCGTCCCAACGACGACGAGTGCGTCGGTGCCTTCTTCGATGTGCCAATCGATCAGCTTGCGAAACGCCGGCAGATCGAGCCCGCCGTCTTCGAGCATCGGCGTGACGATCGCCGGAATGCTGCCGCGAATGCGCAGGCCGCCTTGGGTGCCGCTAGATGTGCCGTTAGCCATGAAACGCCATGAATTCAAACGTGAAAACGCGATTGTAGCGGATTAGCCGGCCAAATCGTAACGCGCGAGCGCCGCGCCCTCGGCCGTGCCCTGCGTGAACGACGGAATCGGCAGTGCCGCACAAATTCTTTGGACGAAAGCGGGCCGCGGCAGCGCCTCATAACCGTCTTCGTAGGCGATCACCGTGAGCCGTCCGCGCACCGCCTCGAGCAATTCGCCGGGCGCCAGCAAGAATGACGGGTTGGACGGTTTGCCGATTGTCTCGTTGCCGCGCGCGAAAGTTTCGTACAACAACACGCCGCCGGGCGCCAACACGCGCGAAAGCCGCGGCAGCAGCGGGCGATAGAGGTAGTTCGTGACAACGACAGCCGCGAAGACGCGGGCATCGTCCAACGGCCACGGGCTGCCGTTTTCGAGATCGGCAGACACGGGCTCGACGCCGGCGATATGGCCGAGCGCATCGAGCGCGGCCTGTGCACGATCGATCGCCACCACCGGATGCCCGCGCTGCGCGAACCAGCGTGCGTGGCGCCCGCTGCCCGCCGCGATGTCGAGCACCGCGCCGCCTTTCGGGACGAGGTGCGACCAGCGCACGATCCACGGAGAGGGCTGCGCCGCACCTTCCAACGGCGCGATGGGCGCGGTGCCGCCCGGGCCGCCGCCGCTCACCGCCGAGCGCCCGTGATTGGCCGGGCCCGCAACATTGTCATGAGTACGACAGCCCCATCGCCTCGCGCACGTCGCGCATCGTTTCCGTCGCGAACTTGCGTGCCTTGTCGCAGCCGTCGGCCACGATCGCGCGCAGCAGCGTGGGATCGTCCATGTATTTTTGCGCGCGCTCGAGCATCGGCTGCTGTTCGCGCAAGATGCCCTCGATCACGGGCTGCTTGCATTCGAGGCAGCCGATCCCCGCCGAACGACACCCTTTTTGCACCCACTCGTGCGTCGTTTCGTCGGAGTAGACCTGGTGCAGCTGCCACACGGGGCACTTGTCCGGATCGCCAGGATCGGTGCGGCGCACGCGCGCGGGATCGGTCGGCATGGTGCGGACCTTTTTCGTGATCGTCTCGGCATCCTCGCGCAAGCCGATCGTATTGCCGTACGATTTCGACATTTTTTGCCCGTCGAGCCCCGGCATACGCGACGCCTTCGTCAGCATCACCTGCGGCTCGACGAGGATGATCTTGCGCGATCCTTCCAAATAGCCGAACAGCCGCTCGCGATCGTTCATCGACAAGCTTTGCGACTCCTGGAGCATCGCGCGCGCTTGCTCGAGCGCTTCGTCGTCGCCCTCTTGCTGATAAGCGACGCGCAGCTCGTGATAGAGCTTCGCCCGCTTGCCGCCGAGCTTCTTCGCCGCTTCAAGCGCTTTTTCTTCGAAACCGGGCTCGCGCCCGTACAGGTGATTGAACCGGCGCGCGATTTCGCGCGTCATTTCGACGTGCGGCACTTGATCCTCGCCGACGGGCACGAGCGACGCGCGATAGAGCAAAATGTCCGCCGCCATCAGCACGGGGTAGCCGAGAAAGCCGTAGGTCGACAAATCCTTGTCCTTGAGCTTCTCGATCTGCTCCTTGTAAGTGGGCACGCGCTCGAGCCAGCCAAGCGGCGCGCTCATGCCCAGCAACAACGAGAGTTCGGCGTGCTCGGGTACGCGGCTTTGAATGAACAGCGTGGCTTGCGCCGGGTCGATGCCGGAGGCCAGCCAATCGATCAGCACATCCCAGACGTTCTTTTCGATGACCTCGGGCGTCTCGTAGTGTGTAGTGAGCGCATGCCAATCGACGACGCAAAAGAAGCACGGATACTCCGACTGAAGCCGGACCCAGTTCTTGAGCACTCCATGGTAGTGGCCGAGATGGAGCGACCCTGTCGGGCGCATGCCGGAGAAGATGCGATCTGGAAACATGGTTTCAGTTCAGTTGAGAAGCGAGGCAAGGGGAGACAGGAGGGTCGTCACGGCGACGTAGCCGAACGAAACCAGCGGGAGCAGCCAGACCTTCGTTAAAAGGCCCGTCACGACGAGCGCCATGACGATGAAAAAACCGAAGGGCTCCAACCGAGAGAATGCGATCGCCGGCCGCGGCGGCAGCAGCGCCATCAGCACGCGCCCGCCGTCGAGCGGCGGCAGCGGAAAAAGGTTGAGCACGCCGAGCACGAGATTCACGCCGATGCCGGCCGCGGCCATCCGCGTCAAGAACGGCTCGCTGATACCGAGCCCGGCCAGCGCCACGCCGAAAACACCCCAGACGAGCGCTTGCACGAAATTGCAAAGCGGACCGGCCAGCGCGACCCAAAACGTGCCCCAGCGCGGATTGCGCAGATTGCGGAACGTCACGGGAACGGGCTTGGCATAGCCGAACACGAACGTACCTTTCGTCACCAAATAAAGGATTAGCGGGATCGCGATCGTGCCGATCGGATCGACGTGGCGCATGGGATTGAACGAGACACGTCCCATCATATAGGCCGTGTTGTCGCCGAGCACGCGCGCAACGTAACCGTGTGCAGCTTCGTGCAGGGTAATGGCGAAGATCACCGGCAGCGCGTAGACGGCGATCGTTTGGATCAAGGAGGGATTCATTGAAGTATTGTAACAAGCGCCCGGCCGGCGCCCGCCCGTTGCACGAAAGCGCTCACTGCGCCGCCAAGCCGAACGGCTCGACCGCGCCGCGCCCCGCACGCACCAAAACAGGATCCTCGCCGGTCAGATCGATGACCGTCGACGGTTCGCGCGGACACGCCCCGCCATCGATGACGAGATCGATTTGCTTTTCAAGACACGAACGGATTTCCTCGGGATCGTTCAGCGGCTCGTCTTCGCCCGGCAAAATCAGCGTCGTGGCGATCAGCGGCTCGCCCAAGGCTTCCAACAACGCGAGCGTGATCGCATGATCCGGCACGCGCAGCCCGATGGTCTTGCGCGATGGATGAGAGAGGCGCCGGGGCACCTCCTTCGTCGCGAGCAAAATGAACACGTACGGCCCCGGCGTGACGGATTTGATGAGGCGAAACTGCCGGTTATCGACCATCGCGAACGTGGCGAGCTCCGACAAATCGCGCACGAGCAGCGACAAATGCTGCCGCTCGTCTAGCCCACGCACGCGGCGCAGGCGCGTCACCGCTTCTTTATCGTCGAGCCGGCAAGCGAGCGCGTAGCTCGAATCGGTGGGCAGCGCGACGACACCGCCGTCCTTCACGATCTGGATGGCCTGGGCGATGAGGCGAGGCTGCGGATTGTCGGGGTGAATCTTGAAGAATTGGGACATGAGCGTTCGATGAGCCGGTGCGGACGGCGACGCCTACCGTGGGCGTCGCATGATGCCGTGGACGAAGCGCGCCACGGGCAGCTTCGAGCGAAGACGCTAAAGCCAGCGCTCCCAGACCGGCGTGAGATCGGACGGCAGCGGCGGCAACTTGCCGAGTTCGGTGCGTCCTTCCGACGGCGCGTGGAAATCCGAGCCGCGCGACGCCTCGAAGCCGAAGCGGCGCGCAACGTCGGCGTATTCGCGGTACTGATCGGGCGTGTGGCTGCCCGTCACCACTTCGATGGCCTTGCCACCCAAATCGAGAAACTGGCCAAACAGCGTGTCGAATTCGAGCGGCGTGTACTTGTAGCGGCCCGGATGCGCGATGACCGCCGTGCCTCCCGCCGTGAGAATCCATTGCACGGCGCTCTCGAGCGACGCCCACCGATGTGGCACGAACCCCGGCTTGCCTTCGCCGAGATAGCGCTCGAACACTTCCGGTGTCGAGGCGGCATAGCCCTTTTCCACGAGAAAACGAGCGAAATGCGTGCGCGAGATCAAATCGGGGTTCGATACGTAGGCCAGCGCGCCTTCGTAGGCGCCTTCGATGCCGAGCGCGGCTAGGGCATCGCTCATGGCCTGGGCGCGCGCCGAGCGCCCGCTGCGTGTCGATTCGAGCCCTGCCACGAGCGCCGGACACGACGGATCGAGGCCGAGCCCGACGACGTGCACCGTGCGCGACGCCCAAGTGACCGAGATTTCAACGCCGTTCACATAGCGCATGCCGAGCGACTCGGCCTCGCTGCGCGCCTGCTCCTGCCCCGCTACTTCGTCGTGATCGGTCAGCGCCCACAGTGTCACGCCCCCCGCATGCGCGCGGCGGGCGACTTCGGCGGGCGTAAGCTGGCCGTCGGAGACGGTCGAATGGCAATGGAGGTCGGCGTTCATGCTGTCGGGATCGAGTGATCCTGCTATTTTACCCGCAACGCTCAATGTCGGCCGTTCACCCATTCGGTCGATATTGCGAGACTCCGCCTGCGCCTGCGCACCACCGCAGCCTCTTCGCAGCCTCGCCGCCGCCAACGCACCACAATGTGCCGACTATGCGCCCACAATGCGCCGACTATGCGCAAAACGCCTCGATGAGCGCCGCCACCTGCTCGGGCTGATCGTGATGAACCATGTGCCCCGCGTCTTCGATCAGCTTCTCTCGCCAGTCCGGGAACGCCCCGAACCTCGCCTTGTACTCCGCCTGCGGAATCGTGCCGGCCAGCATCGCCAACGTTGGGGAGGCCACGGCTTCGACGTGTAGTACCTTCGCCGTGACTTTCGACCATACGGCCATCACTTCGTCGAGACGATAGAGCAGCGGCCCATGGTGCTTGTGCGCCGGATCGGCCAGCAGCATGTAGCGGCCGTCATCGCCAAGCTTGGCCCAGTGGCGCGCGAGGAACCCCGCCCGCTCGGGCGCGAGCCTTGGGTTCGTCTTCATCAGGCGCGCAGCTACGTCGCCCAGCGTCGCGTAGGTTTTCAGTTGTGCAGGCTCGCGCATGTCGTCGAGCCAGGCCGCCAGGCGCCGCGGCCACTCGGTCGGGCTCGCCGGCGCAAGCCCGAACCCTTCCAAATCGACAACGCGCCGCACGCGATCGGGCCGCGCTCCCGCATAGAGGCAAACGACGTTCGCCCCCATGCTGTGCCCGACCAGATTGACTTGCCCCGTCGGCGCGTAACGATCGAGCAGTGCTTCGAGGTCCGCCAGATAGTCGTGAAACCAGTAATGCCCGCCGCCACGTTCGGCCACCGGCCAATCGGATAGCCCAAACCCGCGCGCGTCCGGTGCGATCACCTGCCAATCGCCCCCGAGGGCGTCGACCACGAATTGGAACGACGCCGATACGTCCATCCAGCCATGCAGCATGAAAAGCGTGGGCGCGTCGGGGTTGCCCCAGCGCCGCACGTGAAGTTTGACGCCACGCACAGTGACGAAATCGGATTGCGCGTTGTTCATGTCGGTGGTCGGTAACGACGTCAAAAACGAATGATCGTTCGATTATATCGGTCAAACGAATTTTTGACTGGCGTGTTAACGCTCGCCGTTAGACGTCGCCCTCGATTCGGCCGCCTCTCCCCTCTCCCCTCTTCCCATCTCCCATCGGCGCGGCGGTTCGCTCAGCGCTCGCGGGCCTTGGCTGCGTCCCGCTCGTTCCGCGGCTCGGGTTCGTCTTCTGGCGCATGCCCGCTCAGGGCCGCAAGCTCTTCCTCGTCGAATCCCGCCGCGCGCCGCGCGTCGAAATTGAACGGCCCGCGCAAGCGCGGCGCGCGATAATGCTCGGCCAGTCGGGCATACGTCTCATGCGGCTCCACACACCGCGCGTCGCACAGATGCCGGAACCAACGGTTACCAATGCGCACGTGCCCGATCTCGTCGCGCAGAATCACGTCGAGGATCGCGGCGGAAGCGCTGTCGCCCGCCTGCATCAGCCGTGCGCGAATCGGCGGCGAAGCGTCGAGCCCGCGCGCCTCGAGCGTGCGCGGCACGAGTGCCATGCGCGCGAGGACGTCGTCGTGCGTGCGCGCACACATGTCCCATAGCCCGTCGTGAGCGGGATAGTCGCCATAGGCGTGCCCCAATTCGACCAAGCGCGTCTGAAGCAGCGTGAAGTGATGCGCCTCCTCGACTGCGACGCGCAGCCAGTCGGCGTAGAACGCCTCCGGCATGCCGGCAAAGCGCCAAACCGCATCGAGGGCCAAATTGATCGCATTGAATTCGATGTGCGCGATCGCATGCAGCAAGACGGCTCGTCCTTCTTCCGTCTGCATGCCACGATGGCGCAACCGTCTGGGCTCCACGAGTTCGGGCCTGGCGGGGCGCCCCGGCAGGCCGGCCGGCTCGTCGATGATCTCGCCGGCGCGACAGGGCGCTTCACCGGCGCGATAGCGGTTATTCAGCGTGACGAGCGCGGCGACTTTCACTGCGGGCTCGCGCTCGCGCAGGACGGCCAATGCCGCACGGCGCAAGCTGGAGGGACGATCGTCGGAAGCAATGGGGCGGGATTCAGACTGGGGCATCGAAAGCAGTGGTTGGCACGTAGCGGCACATCGGGCGACGGTTGCACAACAGGCCGCGCAGGCGGCCCGTCACGGTGCACGGCGGGACCGTTTACAATACGCGATTCGACATTCGCGCGTGGCCACGCCCCGCTCGCCCAAGGAGACATTGTGCCGATCTACAAGCTGGGAGACCACGCTCCGACGATTCACGAAAGCGTCTTCGTGGCCGATACCGCCACGATCGTCGGCAAAGTGACGCTCGAAGAAAACGCGAGCGTCTGGTTCGGTGCCGCCATTCGCGGCGACAACGAGCCGATCACGGTCGGCATCGGCAGCAACGTCCAAGAAGGGGCGGTGCTTCACACCGATCCGGGCCGTCCGCTGACGATCGGCAGGAACGTCACGGTCGGGCACCAAGCCATGCTGCACGGCTGCACGATCGGCGATGGCTCGCTCGTCGGCATCCAAGCGGTGATCTTGAATGGCGCGGTGATCGGCCCCAACTGTTTGGTCGGCGCGGGCAGTGTCGTGACCGAAAACAAGACGTTTCCGGAACGCTCGCTCATTTTGGGCGCGCCGGCCCGCGTCGTTCGGCAATTGACGGACGACGAAGTCGCCGCCCTCGAATACAGCGCCGAAAATTACGCGCAGCGCCGCGATCTGTTCAAGGCACAGCTAGTGCGGATCGGATAAGCAGCCAGCCGCTTCACCGCCGGTCGCGCCGGCGGCATCGATGATCAAGGGAAGAGTTGTGGAAGACCAGTTGCAAAAATTCATGTTCGCCGCCGCGCCCGTGCGAGGCGAGATCGTTTCCCTGCGCAATACGTGGCAGGAGGTGCTCGTGCGCCGGCAGTACCCCACGGCCGTACGCGACATCCTCGGCGAGATGATGGCCGCCTGCGCGCTGCTGTCGGCGAATTTGAAGTTCGACGGCACCATGATCATGCAGATTTTCGGCGATGGGCCCATCAAGATGCTCGTCGTGCAATGCAGCTCGTCATTGACGATGCGCGCGACGGCGAAGATCTCGAGCGAATTCGATGCGACGCTCAGCGAAAGCCAGTCGTTTGTCGAGCTGCTCAACGCAAGCGGTCATGGGCGCTGCGTCATCACGCTCGATCCGGCCGATAAGCTCCCGGGACAGCAGCCCTATCAGGGCATCGTGCCGCTCAACGGGCTTGACGGCCCACTGCAATCGATCGCGGAAGTGCTCGAGCATTACATGCATCATTCCGAGCAACTGGACACGCGTCTGTGGCTCGCCGCGAACACCGAGCGCGCCGTCGGCATGCTGCTGCAAAAGCTGCCTGGCGATGGCGGTATCGTCCCGCACGCGGGCGAGCACGACGCCGATACCTGGGAGCGCGTGTGCGTGCTCGGCGCCACGCTTTCGCAAGACGAACTGCTCAAGGAAGAGCCGCAGACGCTCTTCAAACGCCTATTCTGGCAAGAGAACGTGCAGCACTTCGCGCCGACGCTTGCGCGCTTCGAGTGCAGTTGCTCGCGCGAGCGCGTGGGTTCCATGTTGAAGATGCTCGGACGCGAAGAAGTAGACAGCGTGCTCGACGAGCAAGGCCAAGTGGAGGTTCACTGCGAGTACTGCAATCAGCGTTACGCGTTCGACCCCGTCGATATCGCGCAGCTCTTCGCCGCACATGAAGTCTCGTCCGGCGTCGCGCCGGTGAAGGCGCAACGGCATTGAGCGCGTCGGCACTCGCGCGGGCTGTGCCCGGACGCCTGCCTCTCTCGCTCCGTTCGCCGAAATACTGAGAGCCGCAATCATGAACGCATTGCTTCGCCCGCTTCGATCGTTTGCGTTTGCGCGTGTTGCGCCGCGCCGTTTTGCCGGCGCGGCCGCGTGCGCAGCGCTCGCCGCCGCGCTCTCGGGCTGCGTGGTCGCTCCGCCACCGGGTGTCATCCTGAGTCGCTTGCCGCCCGGCCAGGCCGGCGCCGCTGAGAGCGCGCACCCGCTCAGCGCCGAAGAGCAAAAGCGCTACGCCGATATCGACAAGCAGGTGACGCGCGAGCAAAACGAAGCGATATCGGCCAGTCAATGGCCTCGCTACTATGCGCCGTACTATTACCCGGCGCCCGTGACCTTCGGTGGCTACTACGGCGGATGGAACAGCGGCTGGGGCGTGGGCTATTCCAGCCCTGGCTACTACCCCGGCTGGTGGTGGTGACGCGCTAGCCCGAACGGGCGAAACGACCGCGCGCAGGCGAACAGCGCGATGGGAACCGGTTTATCAAGCGATAGGCGGATGCGCTCGGTAGACGAATTGGCGCGGCAGCCGGCTTCTCTAATCAGCCGGCGCGATGGTGCTTTTTCGCGGCGTCGTGCTTGGACTTCTCGGCTTGGCGCTTTTTTACCGTGCGTTTAGGCTTCTCGCGTGAAACCGGATTCGGCACGACGCTCACGGGTGCCGCCGACACCACGCCTCGCGTCGACGTGCTGCTCGGCACGAGCGTGGCCGGCACGCTCGACGTCGCGTTCGGCGAAACGAATTGCACGAACACTTCGCCGTTCTTGACCATTCCCATCTCGTAGCGCGCGCGCTCCTCGACGGCGGCCGTGCCGCCTTGCAAGTCTTGCACTTCGCCTTCGATTCGCTCGTTGCGCAGCTTTTCGTCGGCATTCTTTTGCTGCTGCGCCGCCAATTGACCACGCAGTTCATGGACGCTCAGCCAACCGCCATGGCCCCACCAGAGCGGATACTGAATCAGCGCGAGCAGGGCAAGAAGGACTACGGTGACAAGGCGCATGCAAAAGACCGCAGATTCAAAAACCGCCCCGTGCATGACACGGGGCGGCAGGCTAAACGAACGAGTGAAGCGAAATACGCGTCAACGCAGATTGTAGAACGTCGACTTGCCCGGGTAGCTCGCGATATCGCCGAGATCTTCCTCGATGCGCAACAATTGGTTGTACTTCGAGATGCGATCGCTGCGCGAGAGCGAACCCGTCTTGATCTGACCGGCGTTCAGGCCCACGGCGATATCGGCGATCGTCGAATCTTCCGTCTCGCCCGAGCGATGCGAAATGACAGCCGTGTAACCGGCGCGCTTGGCCATTTCGATCGCGGCGAACGTTTCGGTGAGCGTGCCGATCTGGTTGATCTTGATCAGGATCGAGTTGGCGATGCCCTTTTCGATCCCTTCCTTCAAGATGCGCGTGTTCGTCACGAACAGATCGTCGCCGACCAGCTGAATCTTCTTGCCGAGCTTGTCCGTCAAGAGCTTCCAGCCGTCCCAGTCGCTCTCGTGCATGCCGTCCTCGATCGACACGATCGGGAATTTATCGGCGAGCGTGGCCAGGTAGTCGGTGAATTCAGCCGACGACAGTTGCAAGCCTTCGCCGGCCAGTTGGTACTTGCCGTCGTGGTAGAACTCGCTGGCCGCGCAGTCGAGCGCGAGCAGCACGTCTTCGCCCGCGCGGTAGCCGGCCTTCTCGATCGCTTGCAAAATCGCCGACAAGCACTCGGCGTTGCTGCCGAAATTCGGCGCGAAGCCGCCTTCGTCGCCCACCGCCGTGCTCATGCCCCGGTCCGACAGAATCTTCTTCAGCGCGTGAAATACCTCGGCGCCGCAACGCAGCGCTTCGCGGAACGTCGGCTGGCTGACGGGGACAATCATGAACTCTTGAATGTCGAGGCTATTGTTCGCGTGCGCGCCGCCGTTGACGATGTTCATCATCGGCACCGGCAATTGCATCGCACCGGAGCCGCCGAAGTAACGGTACAGCGGCAGGCCGGCTTCTTCGGCAGCGGCCTTCGCGACGGCCATCGAAACGGCCAGCATCGCGTTCGCGCCGAGGCGCGACTTGTTGTCCGTGCCGTCGAGCTCGAGCAGCGTCTTGTCGAGGAACGCTTGCTCCGACGCATCGAGGCCCATGATCGCTTCGGAAATCTCGGTGTTGATATGCTCGACCGCCTTGAGCACGCCCTTGCCGCTATAGCGGCCGGCTTCGCCGTCACGCAGCTCGATCGCTTCGCGCGAGCCCGTCGACGCGCCCGAAGGCACGGCCGCACGGCCCATCGTGCCCGATTCGAGCAGCACATCGCATTCGACGGTCGGGTTGCCTCGCGAATCCAAAATCTCACGGCCGATGATATCTACGATTGCACTCATGATTTCCTCTTAGATGACGATGACTTCTTTCTTGACGGGTGCAGTCAGTTGAAATCGCGCTCGATGAACGAAGTGCGTTTCACGACGGTATCCAAAGCGACGAGCGTCTCCAGCAAGTCGCTCATGCGCCGCAGCGGCACGGCATTCGGGCCGTCCGACAGCGCGCGGGCGGGATCGGGGTGGGTTTCCATGAATAGACCCGCGACGCCCACAGCCACGGCCGCGCGCGACAGCACGGGCACGAACTCGCGTTGCCCGCCCGAGCTCGTGCCCTGCCCGCCCGGCAACTGCACCGAGTGCGTGGCGTCGAATACGACGGGGGCG
>JBQCDS010000283.1:0-6861 GCA_051961035.1 Trinickia sp.
GTCGTTTCCGGATCGAGTGCCGAGGTGGCTTCGTCGGACAACAACACCTTGGGCCGGCTCGCGAGCGCACGGGCGATGCCGACACGTTGCTTCTGGCCGCCGCTGATGCGTGCCGGGTAGCGATCCTT
The DNA here is from genome assembly GCA_051961035.1 of Trinickia sp. GTDB lineage: Bacteria > Pseudomonadota > Gammaproteobacteria > Burkholderiales > Burkholderiaceae > Trinickia. The sequence continues at coordinate 129 of JBQCDS010000283.1, forward strand.
GAGCGCGGTGAGCCCGACGAGTTCGAGCAGCGGCAAGACCGTCGCTTCGATCTCGGCGCGCTTCATGCCGGCCAGCTCGAGCGGTAGCGCAACGTTGTCGAACACCGTGCGCGAGTTGAGCAGGTTGAAGTGCTGAAAGACCATCCCGATTTCGCGGCGCGCCTCGCGCAGTTGCTGCGCCGAGAGCGTGTTCAATTGCTTGCCGTCGACGATCACCTCGCCCGCGCTAGGCCGCGCGAGCAGATTGATCGTGCGCACGAGCGTGCTCTTGCCGGCGCCGCTGCGGCCGATGATGCCGAAGATCTGGCCCGCGGAAATAGTGAGATTGATGTCGTGCAGCGCGTCGACCCAGCCGGTCGGCCCGGCAAAGCGCTGCGAAATATGGCGTAGTTCGATCATGAAAAAACGAAGCGGCAGACGCCGCCGGCCGCGCAGTGCGCGCCGGCACACGCACCCGCCGTTGCTGCAACGAAAGGAAGTGGACGACGGGCAATTTTATCGCGGCGCACAAATGCCGTTTAATAATTATTTGCCACGCCTTAATGACATTTAGAAATGAAACGCGCGCGAGGCGCGCGGGCAGGTGTCGCTCAAGCGTTCCAATTGGGCTTGCGCTTTTCGACGAACGCCTGCATGCCTTCCTGTGCGACCGGATCGATCGCGTTGCAGGCAATCGTCTGGCCGGCCATTTGGTAGGCCGCTTCGATTCCCGTTTCCAACTGTTGGTAGAACAGCGACTTCCCCATGCGTACGGCCGCGGCCGGCTTGTCGCAGATCCGCTTCGCGAATGCCGCGACGTCCGCGTCGAGGGCATCGAGCGGCGTCATGTGATTGATGAGACCGAGTTCCCGTGCCTTGGCCGCGTCGATGAAATCGCCCGTCATCAGCATCTCGAACGCCGCCTTGCGCGGGATGTTGCGCGAGAGCGGCACGGCCGGCGTCGCGCAAAACAAGCCATAGTGAATGCCGGACGTGGCGAAGCGGGCCGTATCGGCGGCCACAGCCAAATCGCACATTGCGACCAGCTGGCAGCCCGCTGCCGTCGCAATGCCCTGCACACGCGCGATAACAGGCTGCGGCATCCGCTGAATGGTCATCATCAACGCGGAGCAGCGCGCGAACAGCCGTTGATAGAACTCGAGCGCGGGCGTCGCGCGCAACTCCTTCAAATCGTGCCCCGCGCAGTAGGCCCGTCCTTCGGCGGCGAGCACGACAACGCGCTCATCCGATCGAGCAATTGCCGATAGCGCCGCCTGCAACTCGTCGATGGCATGCTCGGAGAGCGCGTTGAATGCGTCGGGACGATTGAGCGTCACGCTCACGACACCGGGCAGCCCATATGCGCCGCGCTCGATGCGCAACGTGTCGGAAGCGGGGAAATCGGTGCAAGCGGGCGAAGCGCTGGACGACGACGATGCAGACCCATCCATGATGTGCTGACTCCTAGAAATAATGAACGTCGGCGGACAGCTCCACCGCCGAGCTAGCGAATCGATGCGCGCTAGGCTGCGTCAAGACCATCTCAGATTTCGGCTAGTGCGCGCACGTGTGCCACCACGCTGCGCCCGAGCGCCGACAAGTTGTAGCCGCCCTCGAGGCAGCTCACGATGCGCCCGCGCGCATGGCGTTCGGCGATGCGACGAACTTGCTGCGTGATCCATGTGTAGTCGTTTTCAACGAGGCCCATGTTCCCGAGGTCGTCCTCGCGATGCGCATCGAACCCTGCCGACACGAAGATCATTTCCGGTTTGAACGCTTCGAGCCGCGGCAGCCACATGAGGTCGATGGCCTCGCGCACGGCCGATCCCGACGTGCGCGCCGGCATCGGCAAATTGACCATGTTCGGCGCTTGATTGTCCGCCCCGCTGAACGGATAGAACGGGTGCTGAAAGAAGCTGCACATCAGCACGCGCTCGTCGCCGGCGAACGCCGCCTCGGTCCCGTTGCCATGATGCACGTCGAAATCGACGATGGCGACGCGCGCAAGACCGCGCACTTCGAGCGCATGGCGCGCGGCGATCGCCACATTGTTGAAGAAGCAAAAACCCATCGCACGCGCGGGCTCGGCGTGATGGCCGGGTGGACGCACGGCGCAAAACGCGTTGTCGTAACGCCCGTCAATTACGGCGTCGGTCGCGGCCACCGCCGCGCCGGCCGCACGCAGCGCCGCCTGCCACGTATGCGGGTTCATGGCCGTGTCCGGATCAATCCACGCATGCCCTTCGCTCGGCGTACTGCCTTCGATGAATTCGATATGAGCGCGTGTATGGACGCGGGCCAGATCGGCAATATCGGCCAGCGGCGCGCTTTCGCGCTCGATGAGTGGCGCGATGCGGCTTGCGATCAACTGATCCTCGATCGCGGCAAGGCGCTCCGGACATTCCGGATGCCCTTGCCCCATCTCGTGCAACAAGCAATCGGGGTGTGAATAGAAAGCGGTTGCCATGGTCAATCAGCTCGCCGCGAACGCGGCGCGTCTCCTCGGTTGCCTGCGTGGGCCAGCGGACGTCGGGCCTGCGATCGGACTACGTTACCACAGCCGGGCGGCCGCGTTCTCGATTGCGCACGCGCTGCGCCAGGCGGGCGTCGAAGATGCTGGGCCTTTCATGTTCGCCGCGCAATCGCCGTGTGGCGATTCGGCCCACGGCGGTTCCGCCCGCGCCGGCCGTTCGTTATACTGCCCCGAACCCTTGTCCTTGCCCTCTTATGACCGGTCAACACGCCTTACCCGCAGCAACATCGCGACGCCTCACTTGGCTCGTCGCCCTCGCAATGGGCGCCGCCGTGTTCTCACAGCCGGCCTGCGCGCAAAACACCGCACCGGCGCATGCGGCCTCCCAGCGCGCCGCCCGCCTCGCCAACAGCCAACATGCGCAATCGGCCACGTCGGATTCCACGTTCGAAGAAGAGATCGTTCCGCAGCGATACGCCGACAACGCCGACATCAACGCCTTCATCGACGATATGGTCGCGCGCTACGACTTCGACGCGAGCGCACTGCATGCGCTGTTCGCCGGCGTCAATTATTCGGCGACGGCGGTCAAGCTCGTCACCCCGGCGCCGAAGCCGTTCGTCAAAAACTGGCGGGTCTACCAGGCGCGCTTTCTCGATCCGGTGCGCATCAACGCGGGCGTGAAGTTCTGGGAGGAAAACCGCGCGACGTTGCGGCGCGCTTACGAGCAATACGGCGTGCCGCCCGAGGTGATCGTGGGCATTCTCGGCGTCGAGACGATTTATGGCCGCTACATGGGCAATTTCCGTGTCATCGACGTGCTGACGACGCTCGCCTTCGATTATCCCAACACGCCGAATCGCGCCGAGCGCGAGATGACGTTCCGCAAGAATCTCACCGATTACCTCGTTTGGACGCGCGATGCCCAAATCGATCCGACGACGGTGCTCGGCTCATACACGGGGGCAGTGGGTATTCCACAGTTCCTGCCGAGCAGTATCGTCAAGTACGCCGTCGATTACGAAGGCAATCGGCATGTCGATTTGCGCGCGAGCCCGGCCGATGCGATCGGCAGCGTCGCGAACTATCTCGCGCTGAACGGCTGGGAGAACGGACGCCCGGTGATCTGGCACATCGGGCAAGACGCGGGCAGCATCGGGGTCGCGCAGGCGGCTGCCGATGGGCAGCCCGAGCCGCACTGGCCCCTTGCGCAACTGCTGCGTGCGGGCATGCTGCTCGACGAGCCCAAGCTCGATCTCGCGGCCGAAGCGAGCACGCCCGTCACCGTCGTGGATTTGCCCACCCCGGGCCGAGCCACGCAGTACCTGCTCGGCTTGCAAAACTTCTATGTGCTGACGCGTTACAACCGCAGCTTCTTCTACGCGCTCGCTGTCTATGAACTGGGCCAGCGTATCAAAGCGCGCATCGACGAAGAAGGCGGCGCCGCTCAGATGTCTTCACCCACGACGGCATCGGCCCCGGCCGGCCCGGCAAGTGCGCAGCCCGCGCCTGCTTCGCCGGGGCAATTGCTTGGGGAACCTGCTTCGCTAACCGCACCTGCACCTTCTACCGCACCTGCACCTGCACCTGCACCTTCTACCGCTCCTGCCCCGGCAGCGGCGCCGCAGCAGGCACCCGATCCGCAGCAATCGCGGCCGCAGTCGCCCCCGGAAGCGCAATAGCGGGCAGCGCTAGGCAAGCAACACCGGTTGGTACCGCTGGTACCGATTGCTGCCAGTGCAGCCTTCAGGCCCCGCCGCCGCCTAGCCGCAGCGCCGTGCGAGCTCGAGCCGCCGCGCGCGGCGCCCTGCCCGGCCGCTGAGGCTCGGACAATGCTCTCGTCATTCACCATGGGTGGCCGCAGCCGCAGCCCAGCCGCACTCGGCTCGAATTTCCGCCGCCCGCCGCCGGGCCGGCCGCGACAGGGCCGGCTGACGGCCTTCGCAGCACTACCGCGTCAAGCCGGGAACACCCCCGTCGACAGATAACGATCGCCGCGATCGCAAACGATGAAAACGATCGTCGCGTTCTCCACTTGCCTTGCGATGCGCAATGCGACCTCGCAAGCACCGCCCGACGAGATGCCGGCGAAAATCCCCTCGACCGACGCCAAGCGGCGCGTCGCGGCTTCGGCGGCGGCCTGGGAGACGTTCTCCGTGCGATCGACGCGCGTACGATCGAAAATTTTCGGCATGTACGCCTCGGGCCACTTGCGGATGCCGGGAATGCGCGAACCTTCTTCGGGCTGCGCACCGATGATTTCGATCGCCGGGTTTTGCTCTTTCAGATAGCGCGATGTCCCCATGATCGTGCCGGTCGTGCCCATCGACGAGACGAAGTGCGTGATGCGCCCTTCCGTGTCGCGCCAGATTTCGGGGCCCGTGGCTTCGTAGTGGGCGACCGGGTTGTCGGGGTTCGCGAACTGATCGAGGATGATCCCGCGGCCGTCGCGCTGCATTTGCTCGGCGAGATCGCGCGCGTACTCCATGCCGCCTTTCACCGGTGTCAGGATAATTTCGGCACCGTAAGCGGCCATGCTCTGGCGCCGCTCGATCGACAAATCCTCCGGCAAGAGCAACACCATCTTGTAGCCGCGAATCGCGGCGGCCATCGCGAGCGCGATGCCGGTATTGCCGCTCGTCGCTTCGATCAGGGTGTCACCCGGCTTGATACGCCCACGTGCCTCGGCTTTTTTGATCATCGACAAAGCCGGCCGATCCTTCACCGACCCAGCCGGATTGTTGCCTTCCAGCTTGGCCAGCACGACGTTGTTTCGGCTGCGGATTTCGTCATCGGCCAAGCGGACGAGTTGGACGAGCGGCGTATTGCCGATCGTATCTTCAATGGTTTTATAGGGCATGGGTATACGCGCGCGGCGCGCCGTTATCTGAGCAAGAGGAATAACCGATCCGATTGTAAAACAGCGGGCGCGCCGTCGCGCCGTAGGGTTTTTAATCCCCCACGGTCAGCCCCTCGGCCTGCAAGCGTCCGACCGCCTGACCGCCCAGGCCCTTGACGCGTTGACCGAGATCGTCCGCATTTTTGAATGGGCCGCCCGAGGCACGTTCGTCGATGATCGCGCGTGCTCTGGCCGGGCCGATGCCCTTGATCGCGCGCAGCGCCGTGTCGTCGGCGCGATTGACGTCGACGGCGTGCGCGATCGCAGCGGAACAAGCGGCGGCAAACGCCGCCGCATAGCAGAAAAAGCGCTTGAGCATGAGGCCTCCGAAAGCAATGCCGGCCGGCGGGCGCCGACCGTGAGGCCTTGAGTGTACGAACCGGGCGCCGCGCCTTACAGTTGGCCGGACAGCCAACGTACGTAACGATCGACGCCTTCTTGCACCGTCAAGAACGACGCGTCGTAGCCGGCCGCGCGCAGGCGCGCCGGGTCGGCTTGCGTGAAACACTGGTACTTGCCGCGCAGCGCGTCGGGGAACGGAATGTACTCGATCAGACCGCGCTGAACCATTTCGGCAAGCGAAAGCGCGGGCTGATTTTCGAGCGCGCGCAGCGTATTGACGACCGACGTCGCGATATCGTTGAACGGTTGCGCGCGGCCGGTCCCCAGGTTGAAGATGCCCGACTTTTCCGGGTGGTCGAAGAAGAACAGATTCACTTTCGCGACATCTTCGACCGACACGAAATCGCGCGTCTGCTCGCCCGCGGCATAACCGTTGTACTCGCCGAACAGCTTGACCTTGCCCTCGGCGCGAAACTGGTTGAAGTTGTGGAACGCGACCGACGCCATCCGGCCCTTGTGCCCTTCGCGCGGCCCGTAGACGTTGAAATAGCGAAAGCCGACGATCTGGCTGCTCGCGCTCGGCAAGACACGGCGAACGATCTGGTCGAACAAGAACTTCGAGTAGCCGTACACGTTCAGCGGCGCCTCCACCTCGCGCTCTTCCACGAAACGGGTCGAGCCGCCGTAGATCGCCGCCGATGACGCATAGAGAAACTGCGCGCCTTGCGAAAGGCACGCATCGAGCACGGCACGGCTATAACGGAAGTTGTTCTCCATCATGTAGCGGCCGTCGGTTTCCATCGTGTCCGAACACGCGCCTTCGTGAAACACGGCCCGCACCTTGCCGAAATCACCGCGCGTGAAGCGTTCGACGAACTCGGTTTTGTCGAGGTAATCGTCGATCTCGCAGTCGACGAGGTTCTTGAATTTATCGGCGCGCGTGAGGTTGTCGACGGCGATGATGCGCGTTTCGCCCCGCGCATTGAGCGCCTTGACGATGTTAGCGCCGACGAACCCGGCGGCTCCGGTGACGATGAGAG
>JBQCDS010000284.1:0-5048 GCA_051961035.1 Trinickia sp.
TTCGATGGCGGCTGGACGCTGACGGGCGCAGTGACCAAGGGCTGGGGTGCCACCAACGTCTACGATCACTACACAACCGGCGCGGCCGATTCGTCAGGCAATATCGCCGTGTCGAACCCGCTGAAAACGACATTCTTCGCGACGATCACGAAGGTGTTTTGATGCGCGTCTGAGGAACAGGCGAACAATAGGCGAAAGCGCCGCCAACAGTTGACGGCGGGACGCGAAGGGCGCCGTCGCAGAAGTGACGACGCCCTTTGACGTTTCATGACAGAATGCCGCGTCTGGCCTTTCGGCGATACGCGACATGTTCATTCCGTTCATCAAGTCGACGATTCTTCGACGGCCTTTGCGCTCGCTCATCCCGGCAACGGCCGTTGCCATCGTTGCGGCGGGATGCTCGGTGCTCGCCACGGCCGATCCCAACGCACTCTGGCAAATCGTCAATTTGGACTGCGTGCCCGCTGCGCGTACGACCGGCAGAACCGGTGTCTGTACGACAGTGGATTTGCCGGGACGCTACGCGCTGCTGCGCGATCGGGAGGGCGTCGCCCAGCATCTCTTGATCCCGACCGATCGGATATCGGGCATCGAAAGCCCGCAATTGCTGGCGCCGAGTTCGCCCAACTACTGGGCGGACGCTTGGGATGCACGCAGCTACGTCGAGGCCGCGCTGGAAAAAGCGCACCGCGTGCCGGTCGCGGACGATCAGATCGGGCTCGAGATCAATTCAGCGATGCGCCGTTCGCAAGAGCAATTGCATATCCACATCGATTGCGTTCGTGCCGGTACCGCTTCGGTACTCGCCCGCCATCGGAAGGATCCGGCTCGCGTATGGACGTGGGATACGATCGACGGCACGCGCTATCGCATCATGCGTGTGCCCGGGCCCGCGTTCGATTTCAACCCGTTCGATATCGTGGCAGGCCAACACCCCAGCCCGGACGTCATGGCGCAGCAGACCATCTTCGTGACCGGCGCCGGGCCCTCCGCAAAAGATGCGGGCTGGCTTGTCGTCAACAGCAGCCTCGACATCGACGGCGGCACAGGCTCGGCCGAAACGCTGCTCGATCATCAGTGCGAGGCGGCGCCACCGCAGTAATCGGCCGAACGTACCGCATTCACCGAATGCCATCCATCTAACGCAATGGGCCCCGCGCGTTCCGTCGGACGCATGAGCGGCGCGCCCCACTCACGCGCTCGTTTGCAATTTCTTGCACTTTTCCCACGCCGTTGTCTCGCCCGATGCTGCAAAATGCCGGCCGCGAAGCGCGCGCCGCCCGGCGAACGCCACGCTTCGCGCGATCGCACGCGGGCGGCGCGCTTCATGCTAACCGCAGGAACAAAAGCAAAAGCCAAGAGGCAGAAACATGCAATCCAACATGCACCGGTTTGCGGTCGCCGCGCTCGCGGCGGCGGCCATCATCCAACTGAGCGGATGCAGCTCGCTATACACGGAAAGCGCCTCGGCGGGTGCCGGTATCGCCGGCGCGGCACTCGCGTCCAAAGTCACAAGCAACGCAGCCGTTGCGACCGGCATCGGCCTGGGCGCCGTCGCCGCCGCGAAAGCCGGTGTGCAATACACGCAACGAGTCTTGCACACGCACACTCAGGACGCCATCGCCAGCGCCGCTGGGCCGCTCGCAGTCGGTGCCGTCGCGCCGTGGTCGATCCAACACACCGTGCCGATCGAGGACGACGCGCACGGGCGCGTCACGGTGAGCCGAACCATCAGTACAGGCGCGCTCGACTGCAAGGAAATCGTCTTCTCCGTCGACGAAGATGCGACGAAGAAGAACCCCGCTTCGAGCGCCTTTTACGTCGCTTCCGTCTGCCGCGACGGGAGCAATTGGAAATGGGCTTCCGCCGAGCCGGCAACCGAACGCTGGGGTGCACTGCAATGAGCGCGCGCTTGATGATGGCCGCGCTCGTATGCGCGGGCGCCGGCGCGGCGATGAGCGGCTGCGCTTGGATCGGTGCGGCGAGCGGCGCGGCCGCGGGTGTGGCGACCGGTACCTTCACCGCTAACCCGGCGATCGGGATCGGCGTGGGCATCGCCGTGCAGTCCGCCACCGACGCGGCCGTGAAGCGCTACTTCAAGGCCATTCATCGCGATGAGCAGGATGCCATTGCGACGCTTGTCGGCGATATGTCGGTGGGGGAATCGAAGCCGTGGCGAATCGAGCACACGCTGCCGATCGACAACGGCCACGGCGAAGTTCGCGTGACACGTGCGTTCGATACGGCGTTGGCAACGTGTAAGGAGTTCGCTTTTTCGCTTGTCGATGGCGATAAACCGGACGCGAAGGTCGATTGGTTCACCGCCAGCGCCTGCCGGCAGGGAACGGTATGGAAATGGGCGTCGGCCGAGCCTGCCGTCGAGCGTTGGGGCACGCTGCAGTAGCGCGTCGCAGCGAGTTGGCCTTCCGTTTCGAAGACATGATGCAATGATGCAAACGCTTCAAGCACAGGCCACGCAGCGCGGCATTGCTTCGACAGGTCCGATGGCGCATGGCGCCGATATGCGCAGCCGGCGCTGCGCATGCATGCGGCGCCGGCCACATGGGCACCCTCTTACGGCTGCGCTTCCATGACGAGCAACTGCGCCCCGTCGGCCACTTGGTCGCCCACGCCATAGAGCACTTCGGCTACCCTGCCTGCCGTTGGTGCACCGATCGTATGCTCCATCTTCATCGCTTCCATCACGATCAGCGGCGCGCCTTTGTCCACCATGGCGCCCGGCTCGACCAAAACCGCGATGACTTTCCCCGGCATCGGCGCCGTCAGCCGCCCCTCCCCGTGCTCGGCATCCGCCGCGTGCGCAAGCAAGTTCCGCCACTCGAACGTGAGCGCGGAGCCTTGGCAGAAGACGTGGAAAAGATCGCCATCGATGAAAACGCGCCCCGTCACACGTGCATCGCCAAGGCGCACACCGAATGTATGCGGTTCGCTGCCTCGCCACCAATCGAACGGCTCGCTCGTGCCGTCGTGCTCGAGCGTGCGCGAGTCGTTCTCACGCATATAGACAACCTTGAACACGTTCTCGTTGTCCGGATCGCACCATTCGATCGTTTGCCGATAGCTGCCATTCAAACGCCAATGCGATAGGGCATCCCACGGCGACGCACCCTGTGAAAGCCCCCCCTCGCGCGTCATCAATGCGCCGCAGGCCAGCGCCAACGCCTCCTTGAAAGGCCGCTGTACCGGCGCGAACAACGCGTCGTGGTGGCGTTCGATCAGGCCCGTGTCCAGCTCGGCCGTCGCGAACGGTTCGCTTTCGACGATACGCTGCAGGAAGGCCACGTTCGTGTGCGGGCCCACCGCTTCGCAGCCCCGCAATGCCCGGCTCAGGCGCGCGAGCGCTTCCTCGCGGCTTGCGCCGTGCACGATCAGCTTCGCGATCATCGGATCGTAAAACGGCGTGATCGTGTCGCCCTCGCGCACGCCGCTGTCGATCCGTACCGGCGCGCGTGACGGCGAGCCGATCGAGAATTCGACGCCATCGGGCATGCGTAGATACTTGAGCGTACCTGTCGACGGCAAGAACCCGCGCGCCGGATTCTCGGCATAGACGCGCGCCTCGATCGCATGGCCATTGACACGCAATGCATCCTGACCCAACGGCAGCGGCTCGCCGGCGGCCACGCGCAACTGCCATTCGACAAGATCCTGCCCCGTGATCATTTCGGTGACCGGATGCTCGACCTGCAGCCGCGTGTTCATTTCCATGAAGTAGAACGCGCTATCGGTCATGATGAATTCGACTGTCCCCGCCCCCACATAGGACACCGCACGCGCGGCAGCGACGGCCGCTTCGCCCATCGCACGGCGCACTTCGCCTGACAAGCCGGGGGCCGGGGCCTCTTCGAGCACCTTCTGATGTCGACGCTGCACCGAGCAATCGCGATCGAACAAATAGACAGCGTTGCCATGCTGATCGGCGAATACTTGAACTTCGACGTGGCGCGGACGCGTCAGATACTTCTCGATCAACACGCGGTCGTTACCGAAGCTGCTTGCCGCCTCGCGCTTGCACGACGCCAGCGCCGCAGCGAAGTCCTCGCTCTTTTCGACGACGCGCATGCCCTTGCCGCCGCCGCCCGCACTCGCCTTGAGCAAGACGGGATAACCGATCGCATCGGCTTCGCGTCGCAACAGTTCGGGATCCTGATTATCGCCGTGATAACCGGGCACGAGCGGCACGGCTGCCGCATGCATGAGCGCTTTGGCGGCGGCCTTCGACCCCATCGCGGCGATGGCCGAGACCGGCGGGCCGATGAAGACGAGCCCCGCTGCCTCGCAAGCTTGCGCGAATGCTTCGTTCTCCGAAAGAAAGCCGTAGCCCGGGTGAACGGCCTGCGCCCCCGTGCGCACCGCCGCATCGATGATGCGGTCGATACGCAGATAGCTCTCGCTCGCCGCCGCACCGCCGACGTGCACCGCTTCGTCGCAGGCCGCGACGTGCTTGGCGTTTGCATCGACATCCGAATAGACGGCAACGCTCGCAATCCCCAGCCGCTTGCACGTCGCCGCCACTCGGCAAGCAATCTCGCCGCGATTCGCAATCAAAATCTTGTTGAACATGGAAAGTCTCGCAATGAAGCGGCAGTCGGTTGCGGTTAGCTTGCTGCCCAAGCCGGCGCGCGTTTTTCGAGGAAAGAGGCTACGCCTTCGCGTCCTTCTTCGCTCGCACGAATATTCGCGATGCGCCGAGCGGTATCGTCGATCAGCGCTTCGTCGAGCGAACGGCCGGCGACGTCCTGCACCAGGCGTTTCGATTCGCGCACGGCGTGCGGACCGTTGGCGCACAGCGCGCCCGCGATCTTCTGAACCGTGCTGTCGAGGGCGTCGGCCGCCACCATTTCGTGGACGAGCCCCAGCCGCTGCGCCGTCGCGCAGTTGAACAGCTCGGCCGTCGTGAAGTAGCGGCGCGACGCGCGTTCACCGAGCGCCCGAATGACGTACGGCGCGATGGTCGCGGCGATGAGCCCGAGCCGCGCTTCCGAGAGGCAGAACCGTGCGCTGTCGACCGCCACCACGAGATCGCA
>JBQCDS010000285.1:0-4456 GCA_051961035.1 Trinickia sp.
CAGACGTTGTTCTTGTGATGGCTGTAGTCGCGCAACGTCTGCAATACCGCCGTCTTTCCGTTGAGTTCGCGCACGATGGCCTGGAACGGCGGCTCGCCCGTTTGCGGCTCTAGGTAGACGAACTCGTTGACGAGCAGCGATGGGCACAGCGGGCCGGTGACGCGGTAATAGGTCGTACCCGTCTTGTTGTCCTGCCAGCTTTCCATCCCCTTCGCGTGCTTGGTCCAGAAATCCTGGGGCAGGGGGCGTACGCCCGAGAACAGGAGATCTGAATCCTCGAGCACTTGGTCGTTGAAATAGTCCTCGGCCGGCAACCCGAGCGCATGCGCCTTGATCCGCATGTTGATGTCTTTCGACACCAGCACGACTTGGCGGTCCTCGCGATCGCGTTGCAAAGCGCGAACGACGCCGAGAATCTGATTGTCGGCCTTGCCTTGGGGCAGACCTTCGACAGGCTCGATGGCGGCCAGCTTCGTCTGGAAGTAGAGCCGCCCGAGCGCTTCGCGGCTGCCGAGCCCCGCGAGCGGCAAGCCGTCCGAGATCTGTCCTGCATTCGCCACGAGCGAATCCAGCGTGCGGCTCACTTGGCGCGCGTTGCGCGCGACCTCCGACATGCCCTTCTTATGATTGTCGAGTTCCTCGAGCGTCATCATCGGCAGATAGACGTCATGTTCCTCGAATCGGAAGAGACTGGTCGGATCGTGCATCAGCACGTTCGTGTCGAGCACGAACAGCTTGCGCAGCTCAGTGTCGGCCACGGCCGACTTGCGCGTCTTGGCGGCGCTGCGCGGGGCGCTGGCGGGTACTCGCGGCGTGGCCGCGGTAGAGCCTTCGCTGCGCGCGTGCAGCGGAGCGAAAGCGGGTGCGGGTGCGGGTGTTGGCGCCGGCTGCAACAGGGCGGCCGTTTGCTTCGATTTGCGGCGTGCGGCGGGAGCGGCTTCGGGCGCGGGCGGCGGCGATGGCAACGGGCGCAACGCCGCGCCTGCGTTGGCGGCCGTGCCCATGGGGGCGGCGACATGGGAGGTCGCGCCATACTCGGCCGCCTCGGTTTGCTCCCCTATCGTCCCCTGTTTTTTGGCGCCACGCGCCGGTCTGGCTTTCGCCTTGAATTCATCGGGCGGCAACAGACTGCCGAGCTTGCTGGGCGGGGTAGGCAAAGGCATGGTTTCCCTCAAAAAATCGGGTCGCATCTCATGCACCGCATCAACACCGCGGCTTCCTTGCGGAGCGAGCGTTCAAGCGGAGCGTTTCAGGTTTCGGTTCGCCGGTTCGCATAGATTTCGATCAGCTCCTTCGCGTTAAGAAGCGGCGGATGGACGCGCCACGGCCGCCACAAAACAAAAAAGCCGCCGCTCCAATTGCGATGGAGCAAGCGGCTCGGTTTCGAGCATCGCACAGCGCCTGACGGATGAAGCGTCAGCTTGGCCGACGGCGCTCGAGCAGACAAAACGAAGTGAACGGGAACTCATTGCAACGCAATATAACCCGCGTCAAACTGCTTGTACAGCCTCGAGCGTTTCATCCACGTGACCGGGCACTTTGACTCCCCGCCATTCGCGCCGGAGGATGCCTTCGGAGTCGATGAGGAAGGTCGAACGCTCGATGCCGCGCACTTCCTTGCCATACATTTTCTTCATCTTGATGACACCGAACAAAGAACAGAGCGCTTCGTCGGCATCCGAAATCAACGGAAACGGCAGTTCGAGCTTGGCCTTGAAGTTCTCGTGCGAGCGTAGGCTGTCGCGCGACACGCCGACGATTTCCGCGCCCGCTTTCTGAAACTTCGGATAGAGGTCGCGAAACTGCAAGCCCTCCGTCGTGCAACCCGGTGTGTTGTCTTTCGGATAAAAGTACAGCACAACCTTCTTGCCGCGCAGGCCGGACAGTGTGATATCGCCGCCCGTCGCCGGCGCTGTGAAATCGGGGACGGTTTGGTCGACTGCAATGGGCACGTGGTTCTCCTGTTTTTATCGCGCAGATGGTCGAGTGGGCCGAGGCGGGGCGAACGGCTGACGCGCCCAGGGCTTGCGGCGCGAGCGTTCAGTCCGGCTGGACGATCAACTCGCCCGAGCGGCCGGGAATTTCACCCCATGTGACAGGGTACGTTGGCAGCTCGCTCCGGTCCAGCGCGGCATGGTAATCGCTCATTGTCGCAAACGTATGACCTTGAGCGTGCCAGCCTGCGAGCAATTGTTCGAAGATCGGGGCGAGCTTTTGTCCTTCGAGCTCCGCGTGCAGCGTGAAAACCTGATCCCGCGGGCTCGACTCGGTCGCGGCGAGCAGGCGTTCGGCGACGTTCGATTCGTCGCAGCCGTCAACGCCGATCAGTTCGTCCAGTGTCGGAAGCGTTGTCGGCAACTGCACGTGCTCAAGCGTTCTGCCGTCCACGACGGGCTTGTACGGCGAGTGGCCGCGCCCGTCCGAGGCGTAGCGCATGCCCCAAGCGTCGATCTGTTCGAATGCGTGCTCGTTCATTTGCCAGCCGGCCGAACCATGCGTTGCCGGTGGCGCCCCGAAGATATCGACGAAGCGCGCGAAGCTCTTTTGCATTTCGCCGGTCGTCCACTCGCGCCCACGCGAGCGAACGTTGTCTTGCCAATAGACGTGATCCCACGTATGAATGCCGCACTCGAAGCCGGCTTCGTGGATCGCGCGCATGTCGGCGGCCGCGCGCCGACCGATGTCGGGGCCGGGCAGTAGCACGCCGTACATCAACTGCTTCACGCCATAGTGTTCGACCACCGAGGTGCGCGAGACCTTTTTCAAGAACCCGGGCCGCAAGACGCGCCGCAGCGCCCAGCCCGTGTGATCCGGGCCGAGGCTGAACAGGAACGTCGCGCGCGCCTTGAAGCGGTCCAGCATGCGCGCGAGGTTGGGCACACCCTCGCGCGTACCGCGCAGCGTGTCCACGTCGATTTTCAGAACGATACGGGGCAAGGGCTGGCGTCCTCGAGCTGCGCGGCTAGGCCGCGATTACTGCTGCTCGACCAGCGCGCGGGCGTCGGCGACATGGCCGCGGTACGCCTCGAAAATCTTGCGCAAGGCGTCGTCGAACGTCGCCGTCGGGGCCCAGTCGAGTTCGGCCATCGTATTCTCGATCTTCGGCACGCGGTTCTGAACGTCTTGATAGCCGTTGCCGTAGTACGCGCCCGAGGACGTTTCGACGAGGCTCACCGCTTTCGCCGATTCGGCGTATTCGGGGTACTCGGCCGCCAGCGCGAGCATCTTGTGGGCGAGTTCGCGCACCGAGAAGTTGTTCTTCGGATTGCCGATGTTATAAATCTTGCCCGACGCGATGCCGTTCGCATTCCCGATGATCTTCATCAGCGCGCTAATGCCGTCGTCGATATCGGTGAAGGCGCGCTTTTGCGAGCCCCCGTCGACGAGGCTGATGTTCTCGCCACGCACGATGTGGCCGAGGAACTGCGTGACGACGCGCGAGCTGCCTTCCTTCGGCGTGTAGATCGAATCGAGGCCTGGGCCGATCCAGTTGAACGGGCGGAACAGCGTGAAATTCAGGCCTTCTTGCATGCCGTAGCCCCAAATCACGCGGTCCATCAACTGCTTCGAACACGCGTAGATCCAGCGCGGCTTGTTGATCGGGCCGTAGGTCAGCGCCGAGGCTTCCGGATCGAACGCTTCGTCGGCGCACATGCCGTAGACTTCCGACGTCGACGGAAACACAAGATGCTTGCCGTACTTCACCGCGGAGCGAACGATCGGCAAGTTCGCCTCGAAATCGAGCTCGAACACGCGCAGCGGCTGCTGCACGTAGGTAGCAGGCGTCGCGATCGCGACGAGCGGCAGAATCACGTCGCACTTCTTCACGTGATACTCGACCCACTCCTTGTTGATCGTGATGTCGCCTTCGAAAAAGTGCATCCGCTCGTGCTGGGTCAGATCGCCGAGCCGGTCGGTCTGCATATCCATCCCGAACACTTCCCAGTCGGTCGTCTCGAGGATGCGCTTCGACAGATGATGGCCGATGAAGCCATTGACGCCGAGAATCAGGACTTTTTTGGTGGAACGTTCGGTTTTGGCGGAATTCATGAATGACGGGAACGATTAGTGAGCTGGGCGAACTGCATGGGCGTGACGACGGTTTCTTGCCCGTCGCGCTGATGCCGCAGCTCGGAAATGATGACGGCGCGCGCATCGCCGCACACGCCGAAACAGACATTATCGCTTACGTGCAGACCTGGGGGCAAATCGCGAGGGCCGCGATCGCTTGGGCCGGCCAGCCGTGCGCGCGCGATGACGAAGCGGTCCGCGCCGATATCGGTGAACGCACCGGGGTACGGCGGCGCGACAGCGCGGATCAGATTGTAGACCTGCTGCGCGGGTTGGGACCAGTCGATGCGGCCGTCCTCGGGCTTGCGCCCGCCGAAATAGCTGCCGCGGGCAAGATCGTTCGGCAGGTGCGGTGCTTCGCCGGCCAAGAGCGCGGGCAGCACGC
>JBQCDS010000286.1:0-7705 GCA_051961035.1 Trinickia sp.
CTCGGGCTCGGCATCGTGGCGCTGGCCGGCGTGGCGGGGCTGGCCGTTTCGCTCGCGCAGGTGGGCGGGCTCGTCGCCTTCTCGCGCATCTCGCCGAGTTTTACGCGGCTCAATCCCGCCTCGGGCTTGCAACGGATGTTTTCGATGAGGAGCGTCGTCACGCTACTGAAGACGGGCGTGAAGACGCTCATTTTATGCGCGACGCTGTGGGTGCTGTTGCGCGGCTCCCTGGATGCGCCGCTGCAGTCGGGTTACTTGAGGCCCGACGCGATCCTAGCCGTCACGGGCAAGCTGCTGTTGACGCTCGCGGGTTGGGCCGCGCTGATCTTCGCCGCGTTCGCCGCGCTCGATTACGCCTATCAGCAATACGAATTCATCAAACGCAATCGGATGTCGATAGAGGAAGTGCGCCGCGAATACCGCGAGATGGAAGGCGATCCGCATTTGAATTCGCGCCGTCGCAGCATGGCGCACGAGATGGTATTCAACCCGCTGCAAGATCGGGTGAAGATGGCCTCGGCCGTCGTGCATTCGGCCAACGCGGCCGTCGCGCTCTGCTATGCGGGCAAGGGCAAGCTGCCGTGGGTCGCCGCGCGCGGCGAAGGGGAAACGGCTCGGCGCATTCTCGAATGGGCGGGCGAGTTTCTCGTGCCCACGACGGCTAACGGGCCGCTTGCCGATGCTTTATACGAAGGCGCGCGCGAGTATCAATACATCGACAGCGCGCTATACGGCCGCGTAGCCGCGGTATTGCGCTGGGCCGACGGAGAAGAGACGCCGGCATGACTGAGGCGCGGTGCGCGATGCGATGAGCGGTGGGAGCCAAGCGGTGCCGCAAGATCGATCGAATCGAGCGAGCGGCCGCTTGTATCAAACCGCTTGCAGTTTGCCCGCGAGATAGGCGAGCTGGCTACGATTGCGGGCGCCGAATTTTTCACGCAACTGACGCAAGTGATAGTCGACGTTGTGCACCGTGGTATTCAGCCGCGCGGCGATCGCCTTGTCCGACATGCCGACGACAACCGCACCCAAGATTCGCTGCTGCAATTGCGATAGCCCGTTCGCGGCGTCCTGGCGGCAGATGGCCTGCACATAGGCGGCGCAGCGCTGATGCAACGAGAGGCCGAGCCCGAGGGCCTGGGCGATGACGCTGTCGGTGATCCACTCGCAATGCTCGGGCGGCCCGGCGAAGAGAATCAGCGCGCGCAGCGGCGTACGGGCGATCGGCAAGCTGAACGCGAGCCCGCTTGCCAGCCCGTTTTCGCGCATGCCGTCGAAAAAGCGTCGCAGCGGCGGATCGATACCGTCCTTGCGCGAGGCGTTCACGAGCGAGCGCATATCCCATACATGCGGCCGGCTCGATTCGAAGGCGCGGCGCATATGCGGGTCGCGCAGCAGATAGCCGCCTTGCAGCGATTGCGGCAGCAACTCCGTCGAGAGGTAGTCGCGTAGCAAATAGGCGTACTCGGGCTGCTTGCGCGCGTCCAACTTCAAGGCGGCGTAGCCGAGGCCGGAAAAGCCAATAATGTTGAGAATGCCGCGGATCATGCGGATGCGTTCATCGGCCGTGCGTGCCGCGCCGAGTTCGGCGGCGATGAAAGTCGCGTCGCCGGTCTCATCGGCGCGCACGAGCGGGGCCACGTCCATTTCGTCGATATAGCGAATCTCGCAGTGCGCGCGGGGCTTGACTCGGGACGCCGGCTGAAAGGCCGGCGCGCCTGCGCATTGCAGATGTTCGCGTTCTTCGACCACGTCTAAGGTTGACATGGGGGATTCCTATCTTTTGGCCGGCAATCCGGCGTTGTTTTTCGGAACACGGGTATCGCGCCGGTTTCCTACGTTGCGAGAGGCGCACATGGAGACGGCGTGCGGATGGGGGTTGCACCTGCTGGTGGCACCACCGTACTCTGCTGACGATTTTATTGACGGCGTTCGCTCAGCGCCGCTTGGCATTTCGTAGTTAGGGGTGGGGGGCAGGTAGGCAGATCGCCCGCTTTTACGAAAAGTCGTGGCGGGACGCAGGTTGCAACGCAAGCGAACGGAGACATAAAAAGTTCCAGTTCCTCGGTGCACAATTGCGTGTAAGATACTGTACAGATATACAGGTTTTTATCTTGCCGATGCTTGCTGCTCCCGTCCGTGCCGAAGAGATTCATCCGTCCTTATGGCGGGCCTCGCAGCTTGCGCGCGGCCGCACGCGCGTGGTGGAAACAGGGTATCCGGTGCTCTCGGCCGAGCTGCCCGGCGGCGGCTGGCCGCTCGGCGCGCTGGTCGATCTGCTCGTCCAGCAGCCGGGGATCGGCGAAATGCGGTTGTTGCAGCCGGCGCTCAGCGCGCTCGATCGGCCCGTCGCGCTGCTGCAGCCGCCGCAGGTGCCCAATAGCTTGGGGCTGGGCTATATCGGGTTATCGCTCGATCGCCTGCTTCATATCAAGGCGCCCAAGACGGCCGATGCCTTGTGGTCAGCCGAGCAAATCTTACGGGCGGGCAGTTGCGGGGCGTTGATTTTTTGGGCGTCGTCCGCGCAGTCGTCGTCGCTGCGGCGTTTGCATTTGGCGGCGCAGTCTGCCGAAACATTGTTCGTGATGGTGCGGCCCGCAACGGCTGCACAAGAAGCGTCGCCGGCCTTGCTGCGGATGGCATTGCGGCCGTCGGCCGATGGCTTGATGGTCGATATCGTGAAACGACGAGGGCCCCTGCGCGTGGAGCCTTTGTCGATTCCTCTTCAACCCACCCCTGTTTTGCTGTCTCGCCATGCGCGTCTTTCTCGCCGTTCATTTGCCGAAACTGCCGCTCGAAGTTTTCCGGCCGAAGTGGCTGCCTGACCCCGCGTCCGGCAGCGTCGCGTCCGAGAAGGACAAGGTCGTTATCGCCGATGCGGCGGCGCGCGCGGCCGGCATCCGGCTCGGGATGAAGCGGGGCGGCGTGCTCACGCTATCGGCCGATGCGCTCATGCACGAACGCGATGCGGCGCGCGAGGCCGAGGCACAGCGCGAAGTCGGCGTGGCGCTGATGCGGTTTTCGCCCGATGTAGCGCTTGCCGATGAAGCGACAGTCATCGTCGAAGTCGGCGCGAGCTTGAGGCTGTTCGGCGGGGTGCGGGCATTGTGCCGGCAGGCGCGCGCGATTCTCGATGCGCTCGGTTTCACGGCGCGTATCGGCGTTGCGCCGACAGGGCAGGGTGCATGGCTGCTCGCGCGCTACGGAAACCGGCGTGTGATGCGGCTCGCTTCGCTCGAACGTGTCTTGTCGCCGCTGCCGATGCTTTCCGTGTCAGAGGTGCGGCCGTTCGCCGATTGGTTCACAGGGCTGGGCTGTGCGACGATCGCCGACATTCGCCGTCTGCCGCGCGCGGGGTTGCAGCGCCGCTGCGGCGAGCATGTGCTCGATTCGCTCGATCGCGCATTCGGTGCGGCGCCCGAACTCTTCGATTGGCTCGCGCTGCCGCCCACGTTTTCCGCGCGCCTCGAATTGCCCGATCGCATCGAGCATGCGGATGGCGCGCTCAACGCCGCACACCGGTTGATCGTTCAACTATGCGGCTGGCTCTGTGCCAAGCAATTGGCCGTGACGGCCGTCACGCTTTCGCTCGAGCATGAGCGGGGCAGGCAAGCGATGGCGCCGAGCTCGATCGAAATCGCGCTCGGCGAGCCCGCTTGGCAGGAAGCGCATCTGCTGCGTTTGCTGAAGGAGCGGCTACACCGCATCGAGCTGGTGGCACCGATGATCGCCGTGCGGCTCGACGCCACGAAGGTAGAGGCGGCCGTGGCGCCGGCCGAGCAGCTTTTTCCGGAGCCTGGCGGCTCGGCGCAAAGTCATGCGCGTCTGCTCGAATTGCTGGTGGCTCGGCTCGGCGAGGAAAACGTGTTGCGTCCCGCGCCCACGGCCGATTACCGGCCCGAAGTCGCCAATCGGTGGGCGCCCCTTGCCGAGCCTCATGCGAAGCGTGCGCTGCCCGAAGGGTTGCCGCGGCCGGCATGGATGCTTGCCGCGCCCGTGCGCTTGCTTACGCGCGCGCATCGTCCGTTTTACGGGTCGCCGCTGCGCGTCGTATCGCCGGCCGAGCGCATCGAGGCGGGCTGGTTCGACGGCGAACTGGTCACTCGCGATTACTTCGTCGCCGAAGCCGACGACAAAAGCTATTACTGGATTTACCGCGAACGCGTGAGCAGCCGCGATGCGGACGAAGGGCCACGCTGGTTCCTTCACGGCTTATTCGGATGATGCGCGATGAGTCCCGGTTTCAATGGGCTGCCGGCGTACGCCGAGCTTTTTTGCTTCTCCAATTTCACGTTCCTGCGCGGCGCGTCGCACGCGCAGGAACTCGTGGCGCGCGCGGCGCAGCTCGGCTATGCGGGTATCGCGATCACCGATGAATGCTCGCTCGCGGGTGTCGTGCGCGCGCACGATGCCGCCAAGGAAGTTGGGCTGCCGCTCGTCATCGGCTCGTATTTTCGCTTGTGTCATGCCGATGGTTCGCCGTCGTTCGGGCTCATCGTGCTTGCGCAAAATCGCGAAGGGTACGGCAATCTGTCGGAGCTCATCACGCTCGCGCGCACGCGCTCGCCGAAGGGCGAATATCGGCTGACGCCGCACGACCTCTCGCGCCCCGAACCCGGCTACGCGCATCTGCGTGGAATGCCCGACTGTCTGGCCATTCTCGTGCCCGATTTTCCGGCCAAGGAAGACGCGCTCGCCGCGCAGCTCGAATGGCTCGACGAGACATTCCCCGGTCGTGCTTGGGCGGGGCTCGTGCTCCATCAGCGGGCGATGGACGATATTCATCGCGGCGCGATCGAGTACGTCGCGCGCCGTCAAGGCGTGCCCGTTGTGGCGCTCGGCCACGTTGTCATGCACGTGCGTTCGCGCAAGCCGCTGCAAGATACGATGACAGCCATTCGCGTCGGCAAGAGCGTGCACGAATGCGGCTACGAGCTCGCGCCTAATGCCGAACAGCATTTGCGTTCGCGCCTGCGTCTGGTCAATCTTTATTCCGACGAGACGTTGCGCGAGACGGTCAACATCTTGTCGCGCTGTACGTTTTCGCTCGACGAACTGCGTTACGAATACCCGGACGAGCTCGTGCCCGAAGGGCAAACGCCTACCGCCTATCTGCGGCAAGAAACCTATGCGGGCGCGCGGCGGCGTTTTCCCGACGGTATTCCGCATGCCGTTCAAAAGCAGATCGAACACGAGCTCGCGTTGATTGCGGATCTGCGTTACGAGCCGTACTTTCTGACGGTCTTCGACATCGTGCGGTATGCGCGCAGCCAGGACATCCTGTGTCAAGGGCGCGGCTCGGCCGCCAATTCGGCCGTCTGCTATTGCCTGGGTATCACCGAGGTGGATCCCGCGCGCGGCAACATGCTGTTCGAGCGGTTCATCAGCAAGGAGCGGGGCGAGCCGCCCGATATCGACGTCGATTTCGAGCATCAACGTCGCGAGCTCGTCATGCAGTACATCTATCGCAAGTACGGCCGGCATCGCGCGGCGATTGCGGCAGCGGTTTCCACTTATCGCCCGCGCGGCGCGTTGCGCGAAACGGGCAAGGCACTCGGCGTCGATCCGCAGATCGTCGATGCCGTGGCGAAGTCGCATCATTGGTTCGATACGAGCCGCGATCTTCTCGCGCGTTTCGAAGAGTCAGGGCTCGATCCCGAGAAGCCACTGATTCAAGCCTGGGCAAAACTGGCGGCACAGCTGCTGAATTTTCCGCGTCATCTATCGCAGCATTCGGGGGGCTTCGTCATCAGCCGGGGGAAGTTGACGCGGCTCGTGCCGGTGGAAAATGCGGCGATGCCGGATCGTTCCGTCATTCAATGGGACAAAGACGATCTCGAATCGTTAGGATTGCTCAAGGTCGATGTGTTGGCGCTCGGCATGCTGTCGGTGATCAGGCGCGCGCTCGATTTCGTCTCCGAGCGGCGCGGCGAACGCTTCGCCATGCAGGACGTGCCGCCTGAAGACGAAAAAACCTACCGAATGATTTCGCGCGCGGATACGGTCGGTGTCTTCCAGATCGAATCGCGGGCGCAGATGAGCATGCTGCCGCGCTTGCGGCCGAAAACGTTCTACGACCTCGTCATCGAAGTGGCGATCGTGCGTCCTGGGCCGATCCAAGGCGGAGCGGTGCATCCGTATTTGCGCCGCCGCCAAGGGCTCGAGCCCGTGACGTATCCGAGCGAAGATTTGAAGGCGGCCTTGGGTCGCACGCAAGGCGTGCCCATTTTTCAGGAGCAGGTGATGCAAGTGGCGATCATCGCGGCCGGCTTCACGCCGGGCGAAGCCGATCAATTGCGGCGTGCGATGGCGGCCTGGAAGCGCAAAGGCAATTTGCAGAAGTACTACGACCGGATCGTGAACGGCATGCTCGAGCGCGGGTATGAACGCAGCTTCGCCGATGCGATCTTCGAGCAGATCAAAGGCTTCGGCGAATACGGTTTCCCCGAAAGCCATGCGGCGAGCTTCGCGTTGCTCGTCTATACGAGCAGTTGGCTCAAGTGTCACGAACCCGAAGCATTTCTCGCGGCACTGCTGAACAGCCAGCCCATGGGATTTTATTCGCCGTCTCAACTCGTGCAGGACGCGCGGCGGCATGGCGTGAACGTATTGCCGGCCGATGTGACCGTCAGCGGATGGGATTGCTCGCTCGAGCCGATCGAAGGCGCGGCGCGCCCGGCCGTGCGCCTTGGCCTATCGCTGTTGCGCGGCATGAAGGAAGACGTCGCCGAGCGGATCGAAAACGCGCGGGCCGTTAGATCATTCGAGAGCGTGCACGATCTGGCGCGCCGCGCGCAACTCGATCGACACGATTTGCACGTGCTCGCCGATGCGAACGCGTTATCGACGCTCGTCGGCAATCGCCGTGAAGCGCTGTGGCATTCGGTGGCCGCCGTGCCAGAACGAGATATGCTGGCCGCGGCGGTCGACGCGGACGACACCCCCGTGCTCGACGCGCCAACGGAGGGGCAAAACATCGTGGCCGATTACCGATCGGCGGGGCTCACGTTGGGACGCCATCCGCTCGCGCTGTTGCGCGCACGTCTGCTGGAAAAAAGGTTGATGCCGGCCGCGAAGCTGAACGGTTATCGCAACGGGCAACCTGCGCGCGGGTGCGGCATCGTAACGGTTCGCCAGCGTCCGGGCACGGCGGGCGGTGTGATTTTCATGACGCTCGAGGACGAAACGGGCAACGTCAATGTCATCATCTGGCCGAGCCTGCTCGAAAAACAGCGCAAGGAAGTGCTCGGCGCCTCGCTGCTCGCGGTGTACGGCGTGTGGCAATGTGAGGGAGAAGTGCGACATCTCGTGGCCAAGCGGCTCGTGGATTTGTCGCATCTTCTCGGCGCGCTGCAATCGGATAGTCGAAACTTCCACTGAGCGCCCGGCGCAGCGTTCTCGTCAACTCGGGCTCGCGAGTGCCGGCGCGGCGCGGAGCACGTCGGCGATCGCCACGTCGAACGGCGTGCGTCGGCCGATACCGAGTGCTTCGAGCCGGCTCGAGTCCAAATGGCAGTCGCGGGGGCGAGGTGTGGTCTCGACGCTCGTGCTTTGCGCTTCGAGGCGGGCGTCGATGTTAAGTGCCCGTGCGATGCGCGAGGCAATCTCGAACTTCGTCATGGGCTCGTCGCCCGACCACTGCGCGATGCCGCACACTGCCTCGCCCGCGGCATGCCGTTCGAGCATGCCGCGAATCACGTAGGCG
>JBQCDS010000287.1:0-7388 GCA_051961035.1 Trinickia sp.
CGTTTGCAGCGCCACCCGCAGGACGGCATAGCCGAATTTGTAGTTGCCGTGGCCGACCGTATTGAGCTCGTTGATCAGGTCGAAGAAAAAGAACAGCCCCGAGAACGCGAACAGAATGAAGATGAACGCGAGGTACACCTGCCGGGCGAAGTATCGTTCGTAGATGCGCATGGCGATCACGCTCCTCGCCGCAAAGCGAACCACGTGCGCGGGATCAGCGGCCGATTGCGTACGCGCAACCAGAACACGGCGACAACGAGAAGCGCGGCGATGATGTGCAAGCCCACGAGGCCCGCGACGAACGAAATCTTGCCCTGCTCCAGCCACGCCTGCACGACGTTGAGCAAGTTCGAATAGGTCAGGAAGATCAGGACGGCCATGACGAGATTGATCGTGCGCCCGCGCCGTGGGTTCTGATAGGCGAGCGGAATGCCGAGCAGCATCAAGTTGATGGCCATCAGCGGCAGCCCCGTTCGCCATGCGAATTCAGCGAGGTTATTAGGCGTGGGATGGCGCAGCAGTGTGGGCGTGGACAGGCCAGTGGTCGAGGGCGTGTTGACGATCGGCTGATGCGTCATTTTCACGCCGTAGCGCTGGAATTCCATGATGCGGAAATCGGGCTTGCCCGGCTCGCCGTCATAGCGGCGGCCGTTGTCCAAGACGACGAAGTGCGAGCCGTCCTTCATCGTTTCCGTATGGCCGTTTTGCGACACCACGACACTGATCTTGCCGTTCTCGGTGCTGGTGACGAACACGTTTTGCACACGCGACTGATCGGGCGTCATTTTTTCGACGAAGAAGACGCGATGCGTGGCAGGCGATTCGCGGAACTGCCCGGGCGCGAGCATCGACACTTCGTCGCGCTGCTGAAAGCGGGCGCGAAGCAGCTTGTTTTGTGCGTTGGACCACGGCCAGCCGACATAGGCGAAAAACGCGACGAGCAGGATCAACGGCGCGGCGAACTTCGCAATCGGTTTGATGAATTGCGTCAAGCTCACCCCCGAGGCGAGCCAAACGACCATCTCGGAATCGCGATACCACCGCGTGAGCACGAAGAGGATGGAGACGAACATCGTGACGACGAGCATCACGGCGATGTAGCCGATGACGGTCAGACCGATGAGGACGACGACGTCCTTCGGGTCGATTTCGCCTGATGCGGCAAAGCCGACGATGCGAATCATCATCGTCGTGAGAAAGATAGTCAGCAGCACCATGAATACGGCACCGGCCGTATACGCGAGCTCGCGCTGCAGGGAGCGTTCGAAGATCATCGTCGGGGCGAGAGGGCGGGGGCGTTCGCGCCTACTTGAGCGCGGCGTTCCGTCGCCGAGGAAAAATAGCGGATAATTGCGGCTTCGTTACCATGCGTAACACCATGAGCAACAAGAGTAAGCCGATTTTATCCGAGGACAAGCGCGATGGACTTTAGCATAAAAGCCTGTGACTGGACGAAGGGCACGACAGGCGGTTTTCTGACGGGGAAATCCGATTGCATCGTGATCGGTGTGTTCGAAGGGCAGTCTCTGTCGGGCGCGGCGCTCGAAATCGATGCGGCGACGAAAGGGCTTTTGACACGCATCGTCAAAGCCGGCGACATGCAGGGCAAGAGCGGTTCGACGCTGTTCTTGCATGAAGTCGAAGGCATTGGCGCCTCGCGCGTGTTGCTGGTCGGGCTCGGCAAGCAAGACGCGTTCGGACAAAAGGCTTACTCGGAAGCGGCGCGCTCGGCATGGCGCGCCATTCTCGGCACGAAGATCGTCCAGGTCACGTTCACGCTCGCGCAATTGCCGGTCAAGGAACGCACCGCCGAGTGGGCCGCACGCGCCGCCGTGCTCGCGCTGCGCGGCGAGACCTATCAATTCACCCAGCTCAAGAGCAAGCCCGAGCCGGCCAAATTTGCGCTCAAGCGCATCGTAGTCACCGTTGATCCGGCTGACGAAAAGCTTGCGAAGCTCGCCATCAAGCAAGGGCAGGCCGTGGCCAACGGCATGGATCTCACGCGCGATCTCGGCAATCTGCCGGCCAACGTCTGCACGCCCGGCTACTTGGCCGAAACGGCGAAGAAACTCGGCAAGGAATTCAAGCTCAAGGTCGAAGTGCTCGGCGAAAAGCAACTCGAAGCGCTCAAGATGGGCTCGCTGCTTTCGGTCACGCGCGGCACGGTCGAGCCGGCGCAGTTCATCGTCATGCAATACCAGGGCGGCGGGGCGAAGGCCGCGCCGATCGTGCTCGTCGGCAAGGGCGTCACGTTCGACAGCGGCGGCATCTCGCTCAAACCGGGCGAGGGCATGGACGAGATGAAGTACGACATGTGCGGCGCCGCGTCGGTGTTCGGCACGTTGCGCGCGGTGGCGGAGCTCGGGCTCAAGCTGAACGTCGTCGGCATCATACCGGCCGTCGAAAACATGCCGAGCGGGCAGGCCACGAAGCCGGGAGACATCGTCACGAGCATGTCGGGGCTCACCATCGAAGTGCTCAATACCGACGCCGAAGGGCGCTTGATTCTGTGCGACGCGCTCACCTACGCCGCCCGCTTCAAGCCCGCCGCCGTCGTTGACATCGCCACCCTCACGGGGGCGTGCATCATCGCGCTCGGCCATCACAATTCGGCGTTGTTCTCGAAGGACGACGCGCTGGCCGGCGAGTTGCTCGATGCCTCGCGCGAGGCGTCGGACCCGACCTGGCGCATGCCGCTCGACGAGGAATACGCCGAGCAGTTGAAGTCGAATTTCGCGGATCTCGCGAACATCGGCGGCCGCCCCGCCGGCAGCGTAACGGCGGCTTGCTTTTTGTCGCGCTTCGCGCAGGCCTATCCTTGGGCGCACCTCGACATCGCCGGTATCGCTTGGAAGAGCGGCGCGGCGAAGGGCGCGACGGGCCGCCCCGTGCCGCTGCTCACGCAGTTCCTGATCGACCGCGCGGGGCAGTGATGGCGCGTGGCTGGCTCGCGTGCGGAGTGGCGCCGTGACGCGCATCGACTTTCATACGAACGTCGGCGATGCGTTGCTCTATGCGTGCCGGCTTGCGCGCAAGGCGTATCAGGCGGGTCAGCCGCTGGTCGTACTGGCGGATCCTGGGCGGCTGCGCGCGTTCGATGAGCGGCTTTGGACGTTCTCGCCGCTCGATTTCCTGCCGCATTGCGCGGCCGACAGCGCGCTGGCCGCGCGCACGCCGATCGTACTGGCCACCGATCTCGCGCGCGTGCCGCATCATCAAATCTTGTTGAACTTGGCGCCCGTCGTGCCCGCGCAGTTTGCGCGCTTCGAGCGTTTGCTGGAGATCGTCGGGACGAGCGATGACGAGCTCGCGGCGGGACGCGAGCGGTACCGCTTCTATCGCGATCGCGGTTATCCGCTCAATAATTACAAGCAAAGCGACGCGCCTGACGCGTGAAGCATCGCTGTGAACGCACCCCCATTCATTCCAGGGAGACAAGCATGGCCGATCCGCACGATCCCAATTCGATTCCGATGCTGACGGACGTCATCGTGCCGGGACGGCCGCCGATCGCCCGCCCGGGCACGACGCAACACGAGACGGCCTGCGCCGAGACGCTATCCGCCGAGCGTCAGGGCGTTGCTCCCGGGGGCCCTGCCGCCGCGCCTTCCGGTAGCGGCGCGACGCACGCCACCGCTGCGGGGCCGATGCAGCACCCGGGCACGGCTGCCCCTTATTCCACCGCCTCATCGGCGGCCGCGTTCGACGCGCGCGACATCGAATTCATCGCCGAGCGCCTGCGCTCTCGCTTCTCGACGTACATGCGACAGGACGCGCGCGGCATGATCGAGGCGCGTTGCCGCGACGCGGTCGAGGAGCACACGAACTGGCTCGTGCGGCAAGTCACGCGCGAAGTCGTGAACGCGCTCGAGCAAGAGGTGGCGGGCTGGGTCCGCGACGCCGTCAGCGAAGAACTCGCTAGGCATACGTCGCGGCGATAACTGCTAACCCGTCACGGCGCCCTTGTCGGCCGGCTGCGCAAGCGCCGCGAACTTCGCCAGCACGCCGTGCGTGTAGCGCGGCGCAGGCGCCTGCCATGCCGCACGCCGCCGGTTCAGTTCCGCTTCGTCGACATTTAGCTGTAGCAACAGCTTGTGCGCATCGATCGTGATTGAATCGCCTTCTTGCACGAGCGCGATCGTGCCGCCCACGAACGCTTCCGGTGCGACGTGTCCCACCACCATGCCCCATGTCCCGCCCGAAAAGCGGCCGTCTGTAATGAGGCCCACCGATTCGCCGAGCCCCTTGCCGATCAGCGCCGAGGTGGGCGCCAACATCTCGGGCATGCCTGGGCCGCCTTGCGGGCCGAGGTAACGCAGCACCAGCACGTCGCCCGGCCGGATGCGATCGTCCAGTATCGCCGCGAGTGCGCTCTGTTCGTCTTCGAACACGCGAGCCGGCCCCGTGATCACCGGGTTCTTCAAGCCCGTGATCTTCGCGACGGCGCCGTTCTCGGCGAGGTTGCCCTTCAAGATCGCTAAATGCCCTTCCTTGTACAACGCCCGATCGATCGGGAAGATCACCTGTTGATCGGCGCGCGGCACGCTCGGCACGTTCGCGAGCTCCTCGGCCATCGTCCTGCCGGTGATCGTGACGCAGCCGCCATGCAGCAGGCCGGCATCGAGCAGGATCTTCAATACTTGCGGAATACCACCCGCGCGATGCAGATCGGTCGCGACATACTCACCCGACGGCTTCAAATTGCAAATCACGGGCACGCGTTTGCGAATGCGTTCGAAGTCGTCGATGGACCACGGCACCTGCGCCGCATGGGCGATCGCCAGGTAGTGCAGTACCGCGTTGGTCGAGCCGCCCGTCGCCATGATCAGCGCCACGGCGTTTTCGATCGACTCGCGCGTGATGATGTCGCGCGGCTTCAAATCCCGCTTCACGGCTTCGACCAGCACGCGCGCCGATTCGGCGCTCGATGCGACTTTCTCGTCGTCGGGGTTGGCCATCGTCGATGAATAGAGCAGTGACATGCCAAGCGCTTCGAACGACGAGCTCATCGTATTCGCTGTATACATGCCGCCGCACGATCCCGTGGAAGGGCAGGCGTTGCGCTCGATGCCGTCGAAATCTTCCTGCGACATCCGGCCGGCCGTGAATTCGCCGACGGCTTCGAACGACGAGACGATCGTCAAATCCTTGCCCTTCCAATGTCCGGGCCGAATCGTGCCGCCGTAGACATAGATGCCCGGCACGTTCATTCGCGCGAGCGCGATCATCCCGCCCGGCATGTTCTTATCGCAGCCGCCGATCACGACGACCCCATCCATCCACTGGCCCTGCACGCAAGTCTCGATGCAGTCGGCGATGACTTCGCGCGAGACGAGCGAATATTTCATCCCCTCGGTGCCCATCGACATGCCGTCGGAGATCGTCGGTGTGCCGAACGTCTGCGAATTCGCCCCGGCCGCTTTGATGGCTCCCACCGCCGCATCGGCGAGCTTTTGCAAGCCGGCGTTGCAAGGGGTGATCGTCGAATGGCCGTTGGCGACGCCGATCATCGGCTTGTCGAAGTCGTCTTTCTCATACCCGAGCGCATAGAACATCGAGCGGTTCGGGGCGCGTGCGACGCCTTGCGTAATGTGCTGGGAGCGACGGTTGTAGGCCATGGGAAGAACTCCGGTTCGTTGATCGGGAGCGCGATGCGATGCCTTGGCGCGGCCGCCCTGCCATGGGCCGCCAGGCGAGCGAAGGCCCCAGCAAGGCATGCGCCGCGCGTGAGGCTCGGATCAGCATGACCGGTGCGGTGGGGTGTGTCCAATATATGATGCATGCCGGATTAGGTCGAATCGCCTATCAACGAATCGCTCGGAGCCGCCATCATGACCCCCGACCTGCGCCAGTTGCGCTATTTCGTCGCCGTCGCCGAGGAGCGGCATTTCGGCCGCGCCGCCCGCAAACTGTCGATGACGCAGCCGCCGTTGTCCCAGGCGATTCGCGCGTTGGAAGAGGCGCTCGGCGTCGAACTTTTCGCACGGACGAAACGCACGGTCGAACTCACGGCGGTGGGCGCCGATTTGCTGCCGGAAGTGCGCAAGCTGCTTGCCGCGGCCGATACGCTGCGGCCGCTCGCGCAGAGTCTAGCGCGCGGCGAGGCCGGCGCGCTCTCGCTCGCGTTCGTTTCGACGGCCGATTACGGGTTGCTGCCGCAATTGCTGCGCGAGTTCGCCGTGCGCCATCCGCGCGTGCGGCTGAATCTGACGGAAGCGACGAGCGACGTGCAGATCGAGGAACTCGTCGCGGGCCGCATCGATGCCGGACTCATCATTCCGCCGCTGCCGCCGCGCCACGCGGCAACGCTCACCTATCTGCCCGTCATGCGCGAGCCGCTCGTCGCGGCCCTGCCTGCTTCGAGCGTGCATCATCGCGGCCACGGCGAGGCGCCCGACTGGCTCGATGCGCCGGTTTCGCTCGCCGATTTGGATCGATTGCCGCTCGTGATCTTTCCGCGTCGTTTGGCGCCGGGCTTTTATGACATCATTACGGGCTGCTACGGCGCGGCCGGGCTGACGCCCCGCATCGGACAAGAGGCGATCCAAATGCAGACCATCGTCAGCCTCGTGTCGGCCGGCATGGGCATCGCGTTGGTGCCGCAATCGCTGCGTCACTTGCGGCGCACCGGGGTTGTCTACCGGCCGCTCACGGAACGCACGCCGTTGGTGGAGACGGGGCTCGTCTGGCGAACGGCCGATGTGAGCCCCGTGCTGGCCGGTTTCATCGACATCGTGCGTGCCCATGCGAAAGCACACGCGGCCGCCGCGCGCGGTGCGAAGCCGAAGAAGGATGCGCGAGAGCGCGATGCTTAAACGCGGCGCACAAGCCGCTCGTTCAACGCCTCATTTTGAATGTCACAAGCCTTACGATGCTGATTCATCCAAATTTCGATCCCATTGCGATTCATCTCGGCCCGCTTGCGATTCGTTGGTATGGCCTCATGTACCTCGTCGGATTCATGCTGGCCGTCGTCATCGCCCGGTTGCGGCTGCGCTTGCCGCACGTGAGCGCGCAAGGCTGGACCGCGAAGGATATCGACGACATCTTGTTCTACGGTGTGCTCGGCACGATCCTGGGCGGCCGGCTCGGCTACGTTCTCTTTTACAAAGCCGATTACTACTTCGCGCATCCGCTCGACATCTTCAAGGTGTGGCAGGGGGGCATGTCGTTCCACGGCGGTTTCCTCGGCGTCACGCTGGCGATGGTGCTGTTCGCGTATCAGCGCAACCGCACGTGGCTGCAAGTGACCGACTTCGTGGCGCCGATGGTGCCGACGGGGCTCGCGGCCGGGCGCCTCGGCAATTTCATCAACGGCGAGTTGTGGGGGCGCGTGACGAACCCCGACGCGCCGTGGGCGATGCTGTTTCAGAATTCATCGAACGACG
>JBQCDS010000288.1:0-14333 GCA_051961035.1 Trinickia sp.
ACCTCGTGAATACGTCGACGGGTGTGAAGGAATACAACGTCGACATGGCAGCGGCGATTATCGCGGCCTTGCCGACGCTCCTCGTCTATGTCATCGCCGGGCGCTACTTCGTGCGCGGCTTGACGGCAGGCGCGGTGAAGGGCTGATTGGACGTCTTTCGCGGCGCGCGGCGCTGAGCACCGCGCCGCGCACCGCGAAACGAACGCATCGCATATTCGAAAGCAGAGCAGATTAAAGGATTTCAGCATGGCAAGCCTTTCCATCCGCGACGTATACAAGACCTATCCGAACGGCGTGCCCGTCCTGAAGGGCGTCGACATCGAGATCGAGGACGGTCAGTTCTTGATTCTCGTCGGCGGCTCCGGGTGCGGGAAGTCGACGTTGCTCAACATGATCGCCGGCCTCGAGACGGTCACCAAGGGCGAGATCTGCATCGACGGCAAGGTTGTCAACAACCTTTCGCCGAAGGATCGCGACATCGCGATGGTGTTCCAGTCGTACGCGCTGTATCCGTCGATGACGGTGCGCGACAACATCTCGTTCGGCTTGAACATCCGCAAGGTGCCGAAGAAGGAACAGACGCAAATCGTCGATCGCGTCTCGCAGATGCTGCAGATCGACCACCTGCTCGATCGCAAGCCGGGCCAGTTGTCGGGCGGCCAGCGTCAGCGCGTCGCGATGGGCCGCGCACTGGCGCGCGATCCGGTGATGTTCCTCTTCGACGAGCCGCTCTCCAACCTCGACGCGAAGCTGCGGATCGAAATGCGATCGGAAATCAAGCTGCTGCATCAACGCTTGGGCACGACGATCGTCTACGTCACGCACGATCAGATCGAAGCCATGACACTGGGCGACCGCATCGCTGTCATGAAAGACGGCATCGTTCAGCAATTCGGTGCGCCGCAAGACATCTACGATTCGCCGTCGAATCTGTTCGTTGCCGGCTTTATCGGTGCGCCGCCGATGAACTTCATCGAAGGCAAGCTCGTCGAGCAGGGCGCCGGTGTCGGCATCGAGATCGATACGGGCGTCGAGCGCGGGGCGTTGAAGCTGCCGTTCGAAGCGAACCGCGTTAAAGCGCAGATCGGACAAAAGGTCATTCTCGGGCTGCGGCCCGAGCGCCTGACCGATGCCCGTGGCGCGCACGATGCCAATAGCAGCGATCTGCAACCGTTGAAGGTGAACGTCGATGTGATCGAGCCCACGGGCCCGGACACGCTCGTCTTCGCACAGATCAACGGCAAGCGCACCGTGAGCCGCGTGCACCCGGCTTCGAACCCGCAAGCGCAGCAAAGCATGACGTTGCTCGCCGATGTCTCCAAGGCCGTGTTGTTCGATCCGTCGACCGAAGCGCGCATCGCCTGAGCGCGACACGGTACGACCCACGCGGGGCGCGCCACGCGCCCCGCGTTGCCTTACCCTTTTTCATCCTTTCCGTCCCCGCTTCTTTCCCATCGCCTTGCCGGTTCTGCCTCATCGGCGGGTGCATGTCCGTAGTCGTCACTCAGTACAACTAAGTCGTCGTTCGTCTGATTGCCGTTTCGGCTTTCGAATCGTTCGGCAAGGCCCGGCCACGCGCAAGCGGCCGGCGATTGACGTCGCGCTTACGCATTTTCTCTCGGCATTGGGAGCGCTCGGCGCGTCGCATGACAACATTGATCTGAGAGGAAGAGGGCCGTGAAACCGAGAACCGTTCTGCATTTGGCGGCAGCGTCAGCCGCCGCGCTGCTCATCGGCATTGCCCATGCCTCGACCTCGGGAGAGGCATTCGGCAATCCGGGCGCAGCCGCCGTCCATGGACCGTCGCAAAAGTCGTTTCTAGGCACCGCCGTGGGCAGTACAGCCTCGTCGCTTTATTTCACGGGGTACCGCGGCATCGTCTCCGAGGTCTACTACCCCGTTCTCGATACGACCGAATCGGTCGACCTGCAATTTCTCGTCGGCGATACGGCCAAGACCTTCGTCGATGAAGAAAAAATGCAGCCCTACGCGGTGGTGCAGCCCGATTGGCGCACGATGAGCTGGCAAGTGACGACGAGTAACAGCGCGCACCACTGGCGGATCGTGAAGATCGTCTACGCCGATCCCATGCGCAATTCGCTGATCGAACGCGTGACGTTTCAGGCGTTGAACGGCACGACGCTGGGCGACTACAACCTGTATCTCCTGTTCAAGCCTCACCTCGACAACGCCGGTTCGAACAACACGGCCACGACGGTCACGGCATCGAACGGGCGCGTGATGCTGGTGGGAAATCACAACACGCGCTATTCGGCGCTCGCCGCTTCGCTGCCGTGGAAAATCGAAAACGGTACGGCGATGGTCTCGAACGGCTTCGAAGCGCAAAGCGACGGGTGGACCGATCTGCTCGCCGGATCGTCCGATAAGACAATGGATTGGACGTATGGGTCGGCGACGAACGGCAACGTCGCTCAGATGGGCTGGATCGATTTGGGAAGCGGCAGCGCCACGCGTGTGTCGTTCGACGTCGTACTGTCGCTTGACAGTGTATCGGCGGCCAATGCGATGGATACGGCGAGTGCCACGCTCGCCGATAACCTCGATGATTTGCGTAGCCGATATGACACTGCGTGGCACACCTACTCGGCGGAGCTCTCCACACAGAACGGAACGGCCGACAGCGAGTACTACCTCGCCGCGATGACGCTCAAGACGATGCAGGACAAAAGCAACGGGGCGATGATCGCGGGCATCGGCACGCCCTGGGGCGAATCGCAGGGCGACAGCAACAGCGGCGGCTATCACCTCGTATGGTCGCGCGATCTGTTCAAGTTTGCCAACGCGCTCATCACGGCAGGGGATACCTCGACGGCAACGACGGTGGTCGGCTATCTGTTCGACATGTTGCAGCAAAAGAGCAACTGCGGGACGGCCGAGTACAACGCGCCGGGATGCGCGCAGGGCTACAGTCGCGTGGGGCGTTTCCCGCAAAATGCGTGGGTCAGCGGCGTGCAGTATTGGCAGGGCACGCAGATGGACGAACAAGCGATGCCGATCCTGCTCGCATGGCGGCTCGGGTCGAGCGTCTACGACCCGCAGTGGCCGAACATCCGCGCGACGGCCGATTTCATCGTTTCGACGGGCCCGTGGACGTATCAGGACCGCTGGGAGGAAGATTCGGGCTATTCGCCGTCGACGATCGCCGCCGAGATAGCCGGGCTCGTCGCCGCGTCGCAGATCGCCTTGGCCAATGGCGACACGACGCGCGCCGCGAACTATCTGGCCGCCGCCGACTACTGGCAACAAAACATCGCCGGCTGGACTTATACGAACACGGGCTCCTATGGCAACGGCCACTACTACATCCGCATGAATCCGGCGAGCATGAGCGGCGCGGGCGCGGGGCCGCAAGTCTACAACCCGGCTGCCGGCCCTGATTCGGCGCAGGCGTTCACGGTGAAGAACGGCGGCGGCACCCAAGACGCACGGGCCGTGGTGGATGGCGGCTTTCTCGAACTCGTGCGCATGGGCGTGAAGGGAGCGAACGACCCGACGATCGTCAGCACGTTGACCGCTTACGATTCGGTTGTCGAGCAAACCGTGAACGGCCATCCCGCGTGGTTCCGCTATAACTTCGACGGCTACGGCGAGCACAACGACGGCAGCGACTTCGACGGTACGGGCGTCGGCCGCCTGTGGCCGATTTTCACGGCCGAGCGCGGCATGTACACGATCGCAAGCACGGGCGCGGGCAGCAACGGCACGACGTACTTGAACGCGCTGAAGGCGTATGCGACGCCCGAGGGGTTCATCCCCGAGCAAATTTGGCCCAACACGGCGACGCTACCCGGCGGTTGGCAGGTGTCGACACCGGCATCGTATGCCGTGGGCTCGCCCACCAAATCGATGGCGCCGCTCAATTGGGCGATGGGCGAGTACATCAGCCTGCTTGCGTCGATTCAAGCGGGCAAGATCGTCGATATGCCTTCGATCGTCTGCGCGCGTTACAGCAACTGCGTCGTGCCGCCTGTAAGCGGGCAAGTGGGGGTCTCGGTCAACGTGACCGCGAACACGCAGCTAGGCCAGTACATGTATGTCACCGGCAATACAGCCGCGCTCGGCAACTGGAATACGAATCTCGGGTTGCCCGTCGATCCGTCGAGCTATCCGGTGTGGAAGAACACGGTGGATCTGCCGGCGAGCACGGCGGTGCAATACAAGTACTACCGCAAGAACGCGGACGGCAGCGTGACATGGGAGAGCTTGCCCGGTGGCGGCAATCGCTCGATGACGACGCCCGCATCGGGCCATTTGACGCTCAGCGATACGGTGTCTTGGTAGGGGCGGGCGGGGCGGCTTGCCTTCGTCTTCCGGGGTCGCCGTCCTCGTCGTCAAGGCAGAACGTCAATGCGGCAGCCGCACGTTGAATTTGAACGTAAGCAGCCGAGTGATGAGGATGAAGCCGCTTGCGGCGAAGATGCTGTAGACCGAATCGACTTGGAAATGATCGAGCAGCAGATAGAACCAGCAACCGGCGAACGCGCAGGTTGCGTACGGGCGGGAGTCGCGCAGCAAGAGGGGCATTTCGTTGCAGACGACATCGCGAATGATGCCGCCGAATACGCCCGTCACCACGCCCATCATGACGGCGATGAAGGGGGGCATGTTCGCCTCGACCGCGATCGACGTGCCCGAGATGCTGAACAACCCTAGGCCGATCGCATCGGCCACGAGCAAGGCGCGCTCGTTGAACACGCGGGAAGCCATGCGCAGCACGATCGGCGCGAACAGCGACAGTACGAAGATGACGACGACATAGACTTCATGCTCGACCCAATAAAACGGCCGCCGCTCGAGCAGCACATCGCGCACGGTGCCGCCGCCGAACGCCGTCGCCAGGGCGACGAGGAACGTGCCGACGGCATCGAGCCGGCGCTTGCGCGCTTCGATGAAACCGGAGAATGCATAGGCGAGGATGGCAAGCCCCTCGATGATCGCCAGCGCGAACGCGAGCCTAGGGTGCACTGCCGGGCCCTCGGTCGGGACGCGCGGCGCCGGGGCGGGTGGGGCTTGGCTGCAGCAGCACCAGGACGGCGCCCGCGCCGCCGTCGTGCGGCCGGGCTTGGCAAAACGCAATGACTTCGGCTTTCTGCACGAGCCAAGCACGCACTTTACCCTTCAACACGGGTTCCTTGCCCACCGAGCCCAGCCCTTTGCC
Organism: Trinickia sp.; assembly: GCA_051961035.1. Taxonomy (GTDB): domain Bacteria; phylum Pseudomonadota; class Gammaproteobacteria; order Burkholderiales; family Burkholderiaceae; genus Trinickia. Next base: position 5,180 of record JBQCDS010000288.1, read on the forward strand.
ATGAATCACGCGCACGCAGCGCAGCCCGCGCTTGACGGTCTCGCGGATGAACTCGGCGAGCGCCTCGCGCGCCTCTTCACGCCGCATGCCATGCAAATCGAGCTGGGCTTGCACGACCCAATGCCCCCGTCGCAGCTTGCGCACGACTTCATGGCTGATGCCCGGGCGGCAGTAATACAGCGACTCGTCGGTGTCGAGCAGCACTTCGGGATCGAATTCGTCGGAGATCGCTTCGCTGAGCACGGCCTGTTCGTCGAGCCGCGTTTGCAGCGGCACCGCCTCGGGCGGCGTGCGGCCGTGAACGGCGCGCGCCGCGGCCGCGATCGGCGCGACATGACCCACCTCGCGCCGGAATAGATCGGCGTCGGCGGCCGCTTCGCGCGCCGCCTTGGCTCGAGCGATGCGCTCGCGTTCGCGCTGCTCGGCGTCTTCCTTCAGGGCGTCGCGCAGCCTGGCAAGATCGGCGAGGCCCGATGCACGCGCAGCGGGCGCGGCGCGCTGGGTCTCGCTCGGACGGGGACGATTCTTTGACATGATGAGGTCCGACGACTGCTTGAGAAACGAAGGCGAAGCGCAAGGCCGTGCCGGTGGAGCGCGCGCCGCGCGAGCGCGAGCGGCCCACGGCGCAAAACGGGCCGCCGGGTTGGCGGCCGCGGCCCTCTTGCGAATCGGAAGGCGCTCGGCCACGGAGCGCCGAGCGGTGCGCCGGCCATCGTTGCTATTTTACCGGTCGGCTTCCGCACTCATCACATGGTCTTGATGCAGCTCATGCACGCTTTCGAGGTAGCGCTGAGCGTCGAGCGCGGCCATGCAGCCGGTACCGGCGCTCGTGATCGCATGACGGTACACGTGATCCTGCACGTCGCCGGCCGCGAACACGCCCGGCACGCTCGTGCCCGTGGCGTTGCCGTTCAGGCCGCCGTTCGTGATGATGTAGCCGTTTTTCATCTCGAGCTGGCCTTCGAAGATGTCCGTGTTCGGCTTGTGGCCGATCGCGATGAACACGCCTTGCAGCGCGACGTCGGTCGTTTCGCCCGTTTTCGTGTGCTTGACGCGTACGCCCGTCACGCCCGAATCGTCGCCCGTGACTTCGTCGAGCACATGGTTCCACTTGATTTCGACGATGCCTTCTTTTTCCTTTTCGAGCAGACGGTCGATGAGGATCGGCTCGGCGCGGAACTTGTCGCGGCGGTGAATGACGGTGACCTTGCTGGCAATCCCGGCCAAATACAGCGCTTCCTCGACGGCCGTGTTGCCCCCGCCGACGACAGCCACGTGCTGCTGCTTGTAGAAGAAGCCGTCGCAGGTAGCGCAGGCCGACACGCCACGGCCGGAGAACGCCTCTTCGGACGGCAGGCCCAAGTATTGGGCCGAGGCACCCGTTGCGATGATCAACGAATCGCAGGTGTATTCGCCCGAATCGCCGATGAGCCGAATCGGTTTCTCTTTCAGCATGGCCGTATGGATGTGGTCGAACACGATCTCGGTGTTGAAGCGCTCGGCGTGTTCGAGGAATCGCTGCATGAGCTCGGGCCCTTGCACGCCGTTGGCATCGGCCGGCCAGTTCTCGACGTCGGTCGTCGTCATCAATTGACCGCCTTGCGCGAGGCCCGTGACGAGGACCGGCGAGAGATTCGCGCGCGCGGCGTAGACGGCGGCCGTATAGCCGGCGGGGCCGGAACCGAGGATGAGCACTTTGGCGTGTTTGCGCGTGGACATGGTTGTTCGTTCCGTAAGAAAGATGCCGCAAGGCAGCCCAGCGGACGTGCCTGCTGCGCGGGCGCGAGACGCGAGCGCGCTGCCGCCCGGAGATAAGTTGGGCATACGGGCGTCATTATAAAGGGGCACTCGCCGCGTCGCTGATGGCATAGTCAATCGCCGCCATAGCATTTCACGGGCGGCCTTGCGCCAGCGCTGCGACTTCTATCTGCCGCCGCTTAGCTTCTTGCGCAGCTTTTGAATCGTTTGGGCGCCGTTACGGTCATTTACAGCCTGCCGTGCGACGCAACGTTTACAATAGCCCGCATCGATCTCCTGGCGGGCCCAGCCCGCCACGCTGCTACGGATTCATGGCCAAAGCTCCTTATTCGGCGCCTGCGCAAGCGTTACCGCATCGCATGTCGCGCCTTTTCACCGAAATTCGCTGGATCTTGCAGGTCGCGCTCTGCGTGTTCCTCGTGATGTCGCTCGTCAGCTACAGTCGCCACGACCCGAGCTGGACGCACGCGGCGCAAGTCGATCGCATCGCCAACTGGGCCGGCCGCGTCGGCGCCTGGACTTCCGACATTGCGCTGCTGCTGTTCGGCCTGTCCACCTATTGGTGGGTGGTGCTGCTCGTGCGCCGGATCGCCGCGAACTATCGTCGGTTGAACGTGCACGGCGCCATCGAGGAAGATTCGCCGCGCGACGGCGCGTGGATCGCCGATGGCTTTTCGTTCCTGCTCGTGCTGCTGGCGAGCGACGGCATCGAGGCGCTGCGGATGTGGTCGCTGCACGTGCCGTTGCCGCGCGCGCCGGGCGGGATCGTCGGCGATGCGATCGCGCGCGGCGTCTCGCATGCGCTCGGCTTCACCGGCGGCACGCTTGCGCTTTTGCTCGCGCTGGCGATCGGCCTGTCGCTCTATTTTCGTTTCTCGTGGTTGTCGGTGGCCGAGCGCGTGGGCGAGTCGATCATCTCGGCCGTCACGTTCGCCAAGCTGCGGCGCGAGGCGGGCCGTGACCGCAAGCTCGGCGAGCAAGCGGCCGTCAAGCGCGAGGGCAAGGTCGAACAAAACCGCGTGCGCTTGGAAGATCACGAGCCGGTCACGATCGTGCCGCCCGTGACGGCGCCGCCGAAATCCGAGCGTGTCGAAAAGGAAAAGCAGGTGCCGCTCTTCGCCGATCTTCCTGGCGATTCGACGCTACCGCCGATCGCGCTGCTGGATGCGGCGCCGGCTGCACAGGAGACGATTTCCGCCGATACCCTCGAGTTCACCTCGCGCCTGATCGAGAAGAAGCTCAAGGATTTCGGCGTCGATGTCAGCGTCGTCGCCGCCTACCCGGGCCCCGTCGTCACGCGCTACGAGATCGAGCCGGCCACGGGCGTAAAGGGCAGCCAGATCGTCAATCTCGCAAAGGATCTGGCGCGTTCGCTCTCGCTCGTGTCGATACGCGTGGTCGAAACCATTCCGGGCAAGAACTACATGGCGCTCGAGTTGCCGAACCAGCGGCGCCAGACGGTACGCCTGTCGGAAATTCTCGGCTCCGAGGTCTATGCCGCCGGGTCGTCCAAGCTGACGATGGGCCTTGGCAAGGACATCGCCGGCAATCCCGTTTGCGCCGATTTGGCGAAGATGCCGCACTTGCTCGTGGCCGGTACGACGGGCTCGGGCAAATCGGTGGGCATCAACGCGATGATCCTCTCGCTGCTCTACAAGGCGAGCGCCGAGGATGTCCGCATGATCCTCATCGATCCGAAGATGCTCGAGATGAGCGTCTACGAGGGCATTCCGCATTTGTTGTGTCCGGTCGTGACCGATATGCGCCAAGCCGGCCATGCGCTCAATTGGGCCGTTGCCGAGATGGAGCGCCGCTACAAACTCATGAGCAAGCTTGGCGTGCGCAACCTCGCCGGCTACAACAACAAGATCGACGAGGCGGCCAAGCGCGAGGAGAAACTGCCCAATCCGTTCAGTTTGACGCCCGATGCGCCGGAGCCGCTCACACGCTTGCCGCACATCGTGGTCGTCATCGACGAGCTGGCCGATTTGATGATGGTCGTCGGCAAGAAGGTGGAAGAATTGATCGCGCGCATCGCGCAAAAAGCGCGCGCGGCCGGCATTCACTTGATCCTCGCCACGCAGCGACCGTCGGTCGACGTCATCACAGGCCTCATCAAGGCGAATGTGCCGACACGTATGGCGTTCCAGGTCTCGTCGAAGATCGATTCGCGCACGATTCTCGACCAGCAAGGCGCCGAATCGCTGCTGGGCATGGGCGATATGCTCTATCTGCCGCCCGGCACGGGTCTACCCGTGCGCGTGCACGGCGCGTTCGTCTCGGACGACGAAGTGCACCGTGTTGTCGACAAGCTCAAGGAGCAAGGCGAGCCCAACTATGTCGAGGGCTTGCTCGAGGGCGGCCTTGCGGGCGAGGGCGACGAAGGCTCGGAGGCCGGCGGCGCGCAGTCGAGCGGCGAATCCGATCCGCTCTACGATCAGGCCGTCGAGGTCGTCGTCAAGCATCGGCGCGCATCGATTTCGCTCGTACAGCGCCATCTGCGCATCGGCTACAACCGGGCGGCTCGGCTGCTCGAACAAATGGAGCAATCGGGGCTTGTCTCGGCCATGTCGTCGAGCGGCAATCGCGAGATTTTAGTCCCGTCGCGCGACGGCGATTGACGGCGGCGCCTGCCGCGTTCATCGCCGCCATCGTTGCTATCGCCGCACGCGTTTTCCGATACATCACGGAGAGTCATTTTGAATTCGACGCAGTACTCGTTCCGGCTCGGCGCTCGCTCGCCGTCTCATCGTTTGCCGTCGCATCGCGCGAACCGTGCCTCTGCCGCCTGGCGCACGCTCGCGCGAGGCCTGGGCGCAACCGCGCTCGGTGCGATGCTGTTCGTGTCGGCGCCGGCCGCGTTCGCGAGCGGCACGGAGCAGTTGAAGGCGTTTGTCGCTCAGGTGCACTCGGCGCGGGGCGATTTCGTTCAGCGCGAAGTCAAAGCCCCGCCGAAGAACGCCCCGGCGAGCGGCTCTGTCGTGCCGACGGTCAGCGGCACCTCGAGCGGCACGTTCGAATTCGCGCGCCCCGGCAAGTTCATCTGGACTTACGAGAAGCCTTACGTGCAAGTGCTGCAAGCCGACGGCGACAACTTTTACGTCTATGACAAGGACTTGAACCAAGTCACCATTCGCAAGCTCGGCGGTGCGCTCGGCGCGAGCCCGGCCGCGATCCTGTTCGGCAGCAACGATCTCGACAAGAACTTCACGCTGCGCGACGCGGGCGTGAAGGGGGGCATCGACTGGCTCGAGCTGACCCCGAAAGCGCGCGACACGCAGTTCCAAAGCGTGGGCATCGGCTTTCGCGACGGCAATCTCGAAGCGATGGAATTGCACGACGTGTTCGGTAACGTAACCTTGCTCACGTTCTCGAACATCCAAAAGAACCCGCCGTTGAAATCCGATGCATTCAAGTTCACGGTGCCCAAAGGCGCCGACGTGATCAACGGATAATCGACGAGTGAGGCACCCCGCGCCGGGGTTGCCTTCGCTTAGCGCTCGCGCGCCCGTGCCCCGCGGCCGGGCGCGCTGTCACGATACCGATCGGATACGGACACGCCATGTTTGAAGAGACCCGCGCCGGGATGCCGCTCGCCGAGCGGCTGCGGCCCAACACGATTGACGACGTGATCGGCCAAAAACATCTGCTCGGGCCGATGAAGCCGCTGCGCGTGGCGTTCGAATCGGGCGAGCCGCATTCGATGATTCTTTGGGGGCCGCCCGGTGTCGGCAAGACGACGCTCGCGCGGCTCATGGCGAACGCCTTCGATGCCGAGTTCATCGCGCTGTCGGCCGTGCTCTCGGGCGTGAAGGACATCCGCGAGGCGGTGGATCTCGCGCAGGCGCATCGTGCGCATGGGCGGCGCACGCTCGTGTTTGTCGACGAAGTGCATCGCTTCAACAAGAGCCAGCAGGACGCGTTTTTACCGCACGTCGAATCGGGCTTGTTCGTGTTCATCGGCGCGACGACGGAAAACCCTTCGTTCGAAGTGAACAGCGCATTGCTCTCGCGCGCGGCGGTGTACACGCTCAAGAGCCTCGACGACGACGATCAGCGCGAATTGCTCGATCGAGCGCTCGCGGCCCTCGGCAGCGTGGAGATGACCGACGAAGCGAAGGAATCGTTGATTGCGTCGGCCGACGGCGACGGGCGCAAGCTGCTGAACAACATCGAAATCGTCGCGCGAGCCGCGAAGGCGCAGAAAGCGGAGAGCATCGACGACGCCTTGATCGCTAGTGCGCTGACCGAGAATCTACGTCGCTTCGACAAGGGCGGCGATGCCTTCTACGATCAAATCAGCGCGCTGCACAAGTCGGTGCGCGGCAGCAATCCCGACGGCGCCCTTTACTGGTTCTGCCGCATGCTCGACGGCGGGGCGGACCCGCGCTACCTCGCGCGCCGGATCGTGCGCATGGCTTGGGAGGATATCGGCCTGGCCGATCCGCGCGCGCCGCGCATCGCGCTCGATGCCGCCGAAACGTTCGAGCGCCTCGGCACGCCGGAGGGCGAGCTCGCGCTGGCGCAGGCGGTGATCTATCTGGCCGTGGCGCCGAAATCGAACGCGGGCTACATGGCTTACAACGAAGCGCGGCGCTTCGTCGGCAAGGACCGCTCGCGCGGCGTGCCGGTGCATCTGCGCAATGCACCGACCAAGCTCATGAAAGAGTTGGGCTACGGCCACGAATATCGATATGCGCACGACGAGCCCGACGCCTACGCGGCGGGCGAAACGTACTTGCCCGACGGCGTGCGGGAGCCGCATTGGTACCGACCAACCCCACGCGGCTTGGAGGGCAAGATCGGCGAGAAGCTGTCGCGATTGGCCGATCTCGACGCGGCTTGGCGGCGAGAGAACAAGACGAAAGACGAATAGCGGCGTCGTGCCCCCTACGATTTTGAGCGCGTTGTTGGCGCAAGCGCGCGGCGCTTGGAGCCGGTGCGTTAAAATCGCCGTTTCACCCCTCGATACCAATCGTACTTAGCTATGCTCGACATCCAGTTGCTGCGCAAAGATCTCGACGGCGTCGCGAAGCGCCTCGCCGCTCGCGGCTATACGCTCGACGTGGCCGCGTTTTCAAAGCTCGAAGCCGAACGCCGTGCCATTCAGACCCGCACCGAAGAGTTGCAATCGCGGCGCAACAGCTTGTCGAAGCAAATTGGCGCGATGAAGGGCAAGGGCGAGGACACGACGGCCGTGATGGCCGAAGTGAGTGGCATCGGCGACGAAATGAAGGCGTCGGCCGCGCAGTTGGACGACGTGCAGGCGCGCTTATCCACGCTGCTGCTCGACATGCCGAACCTGCCGCACGTGAGCGTGCCGGCGGGGGCCGACGAAAAGGACAACGTCGAGGTGCGTCGTTGGGGCACGCCGCGCGAGTTCGATTTCGCGGTGAAGGATCACGTCGATGTGGGCACGCCGCTCGGGCTCGATTTCGAGACGGGCGCGAAGCTGTCGGGTGCGCGCTTCACGATGCTGCGCGGGCCGATGGCGCGACTGCATCGCGCGCTGGCGCAGTTCATGATCGACACGCACACGCAGCAGCACGGGTACACCGAGATCTATTCGCCTTATATCGTCAACCCCGAAATTCTGTACGGCACTGGCCAGTTGCCCAAGTTTGCCGACGACATGTTCCGCGTCGAGAAGGGCGGCGGCGAGAACGTCGTGACGCAGTACTTGATTTCGACGTCCGAGATTTCGCTGACGAACACGGTGCGCGACAGCATCGTCGACGGTTCGGCGTTGCCGATCAAGTTGACCGCGCATTCGCCGTGCTTTCGCTCCGAGGCCGGTTCGTATGGCCGCGACACGCGCGGGATGATTCGTCAGCATCAATTCGACAAGGTCGAGATGGTGCAGATCGTCGCGCCGGAAACGTCGTACGACGCGCTCGAACAAATGGTCGGCCATGCCGTGGCGATCTTGCAGAAGCTCGAACTGCCGTACCGCGTGATCACGTTGTGCACGGGCGACATGGGCTTTTCGGCGGCGAAGACGTACGACCTCGAAGTTTGGTTGCCTGCGCAGAACACCTATCGCGAGATTTCTAGTTGTTCGAACACCGAATCGTTTCAGGCGCGTCGCATGCAAGCGCGTTATCGCAACGCGCAGGGCAAGCCCGAGTTGCTGCATACGCTGAACGGCTCGGGTCTGGCAGTGGGGCGCACGCTCGTGGCCGTGCTGGAGAACTTCCAGAACGCCGATGGCACGGTGTCGGTTCCGGCTGTGTTGCGTCCGTATTTGGGCGGGCTGGAAAGGCTCGAACCGATAGCGGCACACTGATCGAGCAGCGGCGCAGCGTTCCAATTTTTTTGCACAAAGGGCTTGGAATGCCGCGAGGACTATCCTATAATCTTCGCTTCGCCAAACAACGACCAGTTTGGTGAGTGAGCCGGGGAAGTCCGGTTCGTGAAGTCGGAAAGGTGGCAGAGTGGTCGAATGCGCCGGACTCGAAATCCGGTGTACGGTTATACCGTACCGTGGGTTCGAATCCCACCCTTTCCGCCAGAACATATGAAACGGGCCCTTTGGGGCCCGTTTTTATTTCTGCTCGCTGCCTATCATCCACGCACCGCTCGCAATACTCGAGCAGCCGCTGGCAGCAAGCGCAAGCGTGTCCGTATCCGATGCGAGGTTCAACGCGACACTCCCCGCTATTAGAGCTCGCGGACATATCCGGCCTGCTGCGACACCTCGCCCAGTTTTTGTGGAAACGCCACCCATCGGCGCGCCCGATTCCGATGACAAGAACTGGAACGCGTCCGCCTCCGGCAGCGCCTTATTGTGCCGCGCACAATACCCAACGGTGGACGCGAAACGGGTCTGCCGCTTAAATACAGGGTTTGACTCGCCCGCCGGTTCGGACGAAGCTACGCGTTAGCCCTCAATTGCGACAATCGGAGCCTCATGAGTTCTTCGCTGACTGTTCGCCGTATAGCTGCCGATCAGGGCGCAACGTTGCGCGAATTGCGCACCGCCTCCTTGCGCGATGCGCCGTACGCCTTCGTCGAGACGCTCGAAGAAGCCCTCGCGGCCAAGGCCGAAACGTTCGATGCCGATGCCGCGCGCTATGCCGTGTCCGAGGACGCGGCCACTTTCCTGCTCTACACCGAAGGCCATCCCGCAGGATTGATCGGCGCCTATTTCGATGAGACACCCGAGCGCAAAGCGTTCGTGTGCGTGCTGTGGGTCGCGCCGGCGGTGCGGCACTTGCGCGGCGGCGAGCTGCTCGTCAACACAGCGAGCGCCTGGCTCGCCGAGCGCGGCGCCACGGAAATTCATGCTTGGATCGCCGATGCCAATCGCAACGCGATGCGCTTCTATCAGGCGCTGGGCTTCGGTCCGAGCGGCGAGCATCAACCGATCGCGCGCCTGCCGCAAGAATGGCAGACA
>JBQCDS010000289.1:0-4402 GCA_051961035.1 Trinickia sp.
AGCAAGTTCGCTCCCGTGCGCAAGATGCGCGCGACTGCAAGCATCTGCTGCTCGCCGCCCGATAGACGAGTGCCCTGGCTCGAACGGCGCTCGGCCAAGTTAGGGAACATCTCGTAGATCTCGTCGATCGACATGCCCGCGGCGCCCGTGTCGCGGCGGCCGACACGCGGCGGCATCAAAAGGTTTTCCTCGCATGAGAGGCTCGCGAAGATACCGCGCTCCTCTGGGCAATAGCCGACGCCTCGGTGCGCGATCTTGTGGGTCGGGAGATGAATCGTCTCCTGCCCATCGATCCGGATCGCGCCTTCGCGTCGTCCCGTCAGTCCCATGATCGCTCGCAGCGTCGTCGTACGCCCCGCGCCATTGCGGCCCAACAGCGTGATCACTTCACCGCGGACAACGTTCATATCCACGCCATGCAGCACGTGCGATTCGCCATACCAGGCCCGTAGGTTCCGGATTTCGAGCATGGGTGCGGCCTGCGCTGCGTTTATCGTCTGCTGTCCGATGCTCATGCGTGCGCGCCTCCGAGTTCGGCGTCTTCGACACCCATGTAAGCCTGTCGCACCCGCGGATCTCGCGTGACCACGTCGTATGGCCCTTCCGCCAGCAATTCGCCGCGCTGCAGAACGGTAATGACATCGGAGATCCCGGAGATCACGCTCATGTTGTGTTCGACCATCAACACCGTGCGTCCCTCAGCTACTTTCTTGATCAATGCGGTGACGCGACTCACGTCTTCATGTCCCATGCCCTGGGTCGGCTCATCGAGCAGCATGAGTTCGGGCTCCATCGCGAGCGTCGCGGCGATTTCGAGTGCACGTTTGCGGCCATATGACAGCTCGACGGCCGGCGTGTGAGCGAACTGCGTCAAGCCAACTTCCTCGAGCAGCGCCATCGCGCGCTCGTCCAGTGCGGCGAGCGCGCGGCCACTGCGCCAGAAATGGAATGACGTGCCCAGCCGCCGCTGCAATCCGACGCGCAGATTCTCGAGCACCGTCATGTGGGGAAACACGGCCGAGATTTGGAAGGAGCGGATCACGCCGCGGCGTGCAATCTGGGACGGGCGCTCGCGCGTGATGTCGCGCCCGTTGAACAGGATTTGCCCTGCGCTGGGTTCGAGAAACTTCGTCAAAAGGTTGAAGCACGTCGTCTTGCCCGCACCGTTCGGTCCAATCAGCGCGTGAATCGTGCCGCGCGTCACGCGCAAGGCGACATCGTTGACCGCTCTGAAACCGCGGAACTCCTTGGTGAGGCCCCGGGTTTCGAGGATGATGTTCTGTCCGTTCATGTCTGAGCTCGTTTGAATCCTTCGTGTTGCCAATCCCTGCCCAACGCAGGATTCGACAGCGGGTGTGCAAAAAGCAAGGCCTATGCCATGCGTCGATGCAAGCGAGCATGAACCTCAGGGAGCGTTGCCGCCTATGCGCCGGTGGCACGGGGAGAAGAGAGACTGATCGATGCGTGCACAACGATCGATCTCGATGACGGACGCGAAGCTATCTGACGCAATACGGTGATCGGAGTCGCGCGCCGTTGTCTCTCTTTGGAAACAACATTCGCGAAATGGAGACACGATCGTCGTTGCGAGGCAGGGCACCCGTGACTTCACTAATGGGCTCGCCGCGTGAACTCCGCTACGCTTGCGCGGCACAAGCGACCATGCATGACGACATGGGCAGGAGAGATTCGATGGCAGCACCGGGCGACGAAGCGCGTAAGGGCGGAAAGAGCATGCAAAGGCCGAGCGAGACCGCAGTGGTCAACGGGACGAAACCGGGCGGCGACCGTACGCGCACTAAGAAGTCCAGCGCCTCGCAAGCCGCGCGTAACCTGGCCGACTATGGCCATATGCGCCTGCTGGCGATGCAGTCGCTGCTCGACGTGCTCGAACGTTCGAGCGAGGGCACGCTGATCGTCGATCGCGAGGCGCGGGTCGTGTGGGTCAACGAGCAATACGTCCAGCGGTTCGGAACTCGACATGCCGAAGAAGTCATCGGCATGCCTTGCGAAGACGTCATTCCGTACAGCCGCATGCGCGAAGTCGTCGAAAGCGGCCAGCCGCTACTGCTCGATATCCTGGAGGGCGAACCGACACCGCTCGTCGTCATGCGTTTGCCGATCAAGGATGAGCACGGCGCAACAATCGGTGCCATCGGCTTTGCGCTTCATCAGCGGTTGAACTCGCTTTCGCCGCTGCTCGCGCGCTACGCGTTGATGCAAGAGCAACTGGCGGCGGCACAAGAATCGTTGCGGCGCGAGCGGCGCCCGAAATATTCCTTCGCCAATTTTGCAGGGACTAGCGCTGGAACGCTCGATCTGAAGCGCCACGCGCGCCGCGTCGCCGCGACGGAGTCGCCGGTACTGCTTCTCGGCGAGACAGGGACGGGAAAGGAATTACTCGCCCATGCCATCCACGCCGCCTCGCCGCGTGCGAGCAAACCGTTCGTCAGCGTGAATGTGGCAGCCCTTCCGGATACGTTGCTCGAAGCGGAGTTCTTCGGCACAGCAGCGGGCGCGTATACGGGCGCGGGAAATAAAGGCAGGCCCGGGAAATTCCAAGCCGCCCAGGGCGGCACGCTGTTTCTCGACGAGATCGGCGATATGCCCCTCGCCTTGCAGGCCAAGCTGCTGCGCGTCCTTCAAGAAAAGGAGTTCGAGCCGCTCGGTTCGAACAAGGTCATTCATGCAGACGTTCGCGTGATCGCGGCTACATCGCAAAACTTGCATGAAGCCGTGCTGAACGGACACTTCCGTTCCGACCTGTTCTATCGCCTCAACGTGCTGAACGTCGTCGTGCCGCCGTTACGCGCTCGACTCGACGAAATGGAAGTGATTTGCGAGGCGATCTTCGACGAGCTTTGCACTCATGGCAGTTATGAGCATGCGACGCTCTCGGGCGAGGCCTTAACGGCGTTGCGCCAACATGATTGGCCGGGCAACGTGCGCGAGTTGCGCAACGTGCTGGAGCGCGCGCTGCTCTCGGCGGAAGGCGCCACGCTCGATGCCGATGTGATCCGCACTGCGATTGCGGCGGGCGTGCACGCGAGCCCCTCTACGGATAGACGCGATAAACCAAGGGCGAACTCGGCGCGCTATGACGAGGCGTTGGCGCAATTCGAGCGCACGCTCATCGAAAATACGTTGGCCGAATGCGGCGGGCGAGTGGCCGATGCCGCGAAACAGCTCTGCATCGGCCGAGCGACGCTTTACAAGAAAATGATTAGCCTCGGCCTGTCCACTCCGCATGGCATGTGACTTGCTTTTTCCTGGCCCCGCGCGACCTTTATCGCGCGACGGCACACCAACACGGGAGAGCACGAATGTCACTCAGCGGCAAAACCGCCCTTGTCACGGGATCCACTAGCGGAATCGGTCTTGCGATTGCTTGCGCGCTCGCGCGCGAAGGCGCGAATCTCATACTCAATGGATTCGGCGATCACGAAGGCGCGGTTGAGCGAATTAGAGCGTGGGGCGTGGACGCGATTCATTCGGCCGCCGACATGCGGAAGCCCGAAGAGATTGCGCGGATGGTCGATGCGGCCGGCGGGCGATACGGCGGCGTGGATATTCTCGTCAATAACGCGGGCATTCAGCACACCGCGCCGGTTGAAGCCTTCCCTGTCGACAAGTGGGACGACATTCTCGCGATCAACTTGACCTCGGCATTTCACACGACCCGGCTTGCCTTGCCTTCGATGCGCGACCGCGGGTGGGGGCGCATCGTGAATATCGCATCCGTCCACGGTCTCGTGGCGTCAGCGCATAAATCGGCCTATGTGGCAGCCAAGCACGGGCTGGTCGGATTCACGAAGACGGTGGCGCTCGAAACCGCAAGCGAACCGATTACATGCAATGCGATATGCCCCGGTTGGGTGCTGACGCCGCTCGTGGAAAAGCAGATCGAAGCGCGAGCGGCGGCGGATGGGATCAGCGCGGAAGAGGCCCGACGCATCATGGTGCGGGAAAAACAGCCGTCGGGCCAATTCGTGACGGCTGACGAGCTTGCGTCCCTTGTCGTCTTTCTTTGCGGCGACGCGGCCACGCAAGTTCGAGGCGCGATCTGGAACGTCGACGGTGGGTGGGTCGCGCAGTGAGCCCACGGAGCGCTACGTGGGCGCTCCGATTTAGACCTGTCCTGAGAAGTTAGTACCCCTAATGGATTGCCAACGGGGCGCCCCGGGTTTTCCTTAGGTATCACTAACCCTTAGGGATATTAAGCAGCCGCTGCATGTCGCCGTAAACGATTACATGGGCGACCGATGTCATGGCGTGCGCCTTCTATCATCTAGGCCAAGAAGAATGAATCGTATGTCTTTGAGCAGGAAAGCATGGTCTGTGGTGGGATTGCTGTGGATCGCGTTGATCGCGATCGTGATCGGCAATGCGATGATGATGCGCT
>JBQCDS010000290.1:0-10112 GCA_051961035.1 Trinickia sp.
ATGGAGCGCAACGCGGGCGTCGATTGGCGGGCGCTCGACGACATCATCTACGGATGCGCGAACCAAGCAGGCGAGGACAATCGTAACGTCGCGCGCATGGCCGCCCTCCTGGCCGGCTTGCCGACCGATGCGCCCGGCGCCACGATCAACCGGCTCTGCGGCTCCGGCATGGACGCCGTAGGATCCGCCGCGCGTGCCCTCAAAGCCGGCGAAGCGCGCTTGATGATCGCGGGCGGCGTGGAAAGCATGACGCGCGCACCGTTCGTGATGGGCAAAGCGGGCAGTGCCTTTTCGCGACAAGCCGAGATATTCGATACGACTATCGGCTGGCGGTTCGTCAATGCGCGTCTGAAGGCGCAATACGGCATCGATTCAATGCCCGAGACGGGCGAAAACGTTGCAGCTCAGTTTTCGGTGAGCCGCGAGGATCAGGACGCGTTCGCGCTTCACAGCCAGCGCAAGGCCGCGCGTGCTCAACAAGACGGCACGCTCGCGCAAGAGATCGTCGCCGTGGAGATTCCACAGAAAAAGGGCGAGCCGCTCATCGTGACGCGCGATGAGCATCCGCGGGAGACGTCACTTGAAGCGCTGGCCAAACTCAAAGGCGTCGTGCGCCCCGACGGAACGGTCACGGCCGGAAATGCATCGGGCGTGAACGACGGCGCTTGCGCATTGCTGCTCGCCAACGAAGAAGCCGCATCTCAGTACGGGCTGCGCCGGCGTGCACGCGTGCTTGGGATGGCAACGGCGGGCGTCGAGCCACGCATCATGGGCATTGGGCCCGCGCCGGCTACTCAGAAGCTGCTGCGGCGGCTCGACATGTCGCTTTCGCAATTCGACGTCATCGAACTGAACGAAGCCTTCGCCTCGCAGGGGCTCGCAGTGCTGCGCACGCTCGGAGTGGCGGAAGACGATCCGCGCGTCAACCCGAACGGCGGAGCGATCGCGCTCGGGCACCCGCTCGGCGCTTCCGGTGCACGGCTCATCACCACCGCCCTCTACCAACTCGAGCGCATCGGCGGCCGCTACGCAGTGTGCACGATGTGTATTGGCGTGGGTCAAGGCATTGCGCTCGCCATCGAGCGCGTGTAATCGACTTTGGTCAGCCGGCGAATCCGACGTCGGCGCCGCAAGAGAGTCAACGAGGGAGACAAATCGATGCAATGCGAATCGATTCGCGTCGAAATCGACGCGGCCGCGCACGTGAGCACCGTGACGCTGAACCGTCCGGAGAAGCTGAACAGTTTCACGCGTGCGATGCATAGGGAATTGAGCGCGGCACTGGACGAGGCTGTCGGCGCCGGCGTGCGCGCACTCGTCCTGACAGGCGCGGGACGGGGATTTTGTGCAGGGCAGGATCTCGCGGATTTGAACTTCGAGCCGGGCGCGTCGACGGATCTCGGTGCGCTGATAGACGAATACTTCAATCCGCTCGTACGTCGGCTCCAGGCCCTACCGCTGCCCGTCATCGCGGCCGTGAATGGCATTGCGGCAGGCGCGGGCGCCAATCTCGCCCTCGCTTGCGACCTCACGATCGCGGCGCGCTCGAGCAGCTTCGCGCAATCGTTCGTGAAGATCGGGCTCGTACCCGATTCGGGCGGCACGGCGTTCCTGCCGCAGTGCGTTGGAATGGCGCGTGCGCTCGGCCTTGCCATCACCGGCGAGAAGATCAGCGCCGAACAGGCTGAGCGCTGGGGCCTGATTTGGCAAGTCGTCGACGATACCGAGCTTTTACCGCGCGCCACCCAGCTCGCGGCCCAGCTGGCGCAGCAGCCAACTCGCGCGATCGCCGCCATCAAGCGTGCGATGCGCGCGAGCGCGACGAATACGCTCGATCAGCAACTCGATCTCGAGCGCGATCTTCAGCGGGAACTCGGCAATTCGTACGATTACGCGGAAGGCGTGCAATCGTTCGTACAGAAGCGCCCACCGCGCTTCGAGGGGCGTTGAAATGTCCGCATCGGATCTACCCGCCGCGAGCGAGCAGCTCGCCGCGCCCGTCATGTCGCCGGACGAACTGGCCCGCGCGGTAGGGCGCGCCATGTACGAGGCGGACGTGTGCAGCCGCGCTCTCGGCTTCGAGCTCGCCGAAGTGCGAGCAGGCTACGCGCGCATGCGCGCGACCGTCCGCCCGGACTTCCTCAACGGCCACGGCATTTGCCATGGTGGGCTCATTTTCACGCTCGCCGATTCGACATTTGCTTTCGCGTGCAACTCGCATAATGTCAATACAGTTGCATCGGGCTGCTCGATCGAATTCCTGCGGCCCGTGCACGGCGGCGAGGTTCTGACAGCCGAGGCCGTCGAGCAGACGGTCCAGGGACGCACCGGGATATATGACATTCGCGTCGTGAACGGCGCAGACGAAGTGGTCGCGATGTTTCGCGGCAAATCCGCACACATCAAGGGGCATGTGATCCCGCCCGCATGAGGCGGCAACCGCCCGCGCCCCGGCCTCACCGGCGCCGGCGGCCGCTCGCGGAATTACCCTGAGTCGTACCCGTCGGGCAGCGTAATGCATGCCCGCCAGCAGTCATTTTTCAATGTAACAGGAGACATGCGATGAATACCGCGCTGCCGCTCGATCGAATCGAGACCGCGAGCCGAGACGAGCTCGCCGCCCTGCAGCTCGAACGGCTCAAATGGTCGCTCAAGCACGCCTACGAGAACTCAGTCGTCTATCGGCGCAAGTTCGACGAGGCGGGCGTGCACCCCGAAGACCTCAAGACACTGGCCGACCTTTCGCGTTTCCCGTTTACAACGAAAAGCGATTTGCGCGACAACTATCCATTCGGGATGTTCGCCGTACCGCAGGAACAGATCTCCCGCATTCACGCGTCGTCGGGCACCACGGGCAAGCCCACCGTCGTCGGTTATACGGCGCGCGACATCGACACATGGGCAAATCTCGTGGCCCGCTCGATACGCGCGGCCGGTGCTCGGCGCGGCGACAAGGTGCACATCAGCTACGGCTACGGGCTCTTCACGGGTGGGCTGGGCGCGCACTATGGAGCGGAGCGCGCCGGATTGACGGTCATCCCGTTCGGCGGCGGCCAAACGGAAAAGCAAGTGCAACTGATCCGGGATTTCAAACCGGACATCATCATGGTGACGCCGAGTTACATGCTGTCGATCGCGGACGAACTCGAACGGCAAGGCCTCGATCCTGCGAACTGTTCGTTGCGCATCGGCATTTTCGGTGCGGAGCCCTGGACGAACGATATGCGGCGCGCCATCGAGGTACGCATGGGCATCGATGCAGTCGATATCTACGGTCTTTCAGAAGTCATCGGCCCGGGCGTCGCATCGGAATGCGTCGAAACGAAAGATGGCCCAACCATCTGGGAAGATCATTTCTACCCCGAAATCATCGATCCGCTCACCGGGGAAGTGCTACCCGACGGCGAATTCGGCGAGTTGGTCTTTACTTCGCTGACCAAAGAGGCGTTGCCGATCGTCCGCTACCGGACGCGCGACTTAACGCGCTTGCTGCCCGGGACGGCGCGAACGATGCGTCGAATGGAGAAGATCACCGGCCGCTCGGACGACATGATGATCGTGCGCGGCGTCAACGTCTTCCCGACGCAAATCGAGGAATTGCTGCTCAAGCAGCCTTCGCTCGCGCCGCACTATCAAATCGTGCTCACCAAGGAAGGGCCGCTCGACGTGATGACGTTGAACGTGGAGCCGTGCCCGGACACACGGGCCGACGAAGCGACGCTCGCTGCGGCCAAAGCCGCGCTCGGCTATGACATCAAGGCGCTGATCGGCGTCACGGCCATCGTCAAGGTGCTACCGGTGAACGGCATAGAACGATCGGTCGGCAAGGCGAAGCGCGTCATCGACAAACGCTCTGCCTAACCTACTCGACGCCCACCGGCGAAAAGCGACGCGGCCGGCTCAGCTGGCCCGCCGCTGGCCCGATCGTCCGAGCCGGGCCATTCGAGCCCCATCCTCCGAGCCTACGCTCCAACCGCGCCGAACACGCGCGAGCGTTAGACCATTCACGAATTGGGCAGCAGCAGCCACATCCGCCCGGTCTGCTTCATTTTGCCGGCCAAATCGCCGGCATCGTCACCAAGGCCCCAAAAGTAATCGGCGCGCACGCCGCCGCGAATCGCGCTGCCCGTATCTTGCGCAAATACGAGCCGGTTCATCGGCGTATTCGTGAAAGGCCGCGTCGTTTCCAAGAAAACGGCTGTACCAAGCGGAATCGACGCGGGATCGACCGCGATGGAGCGCTCGGGCGTGAGCGGCACCCCCAACGCACCAATGGGCCCGTCTCCCCCCGCCGATACCGCAGGCGTCGATGGCATCTCCCGGAAGAAGACGAAGCGCGGGTTCGTATCGAGCAGCGCCGCCACGCGTGAAGGGTTCGCACGCGCCCATGCCTTGATGCCCTGCATCGTCGCCTGGGCGGGCGTGATCTCGCCGTGATCGAGCAACCACCGGCCGATCGACCGGTACGGCTGATTGTTCGTGCCGCCGAACCCAACACGCATCACCCCGCCGTCGTCGAGAACAACGCGCCCCGAACCCTGCACCTGCAAGAAGAAAGCTTCGATCGGATCGTCGACCCACACAAGCTCGTTGCCCTGAAGCACGCCCGAACGCTCGAGCTCGGCACGCGAGGGCAGCGCCGCACCGGGACGATAGCCGGACGGCCAACGATACAGCGGGTATTGATACGGGCCGCGTCGCGTACGCGAGCCGTGCAGCAGCGGTTCGTAATAGCCGGTCACCAGGCCGTCCACGGACCCATCGTTGTTGGCGAGCTGGAACGGCGTGAAATAGTTTTCGAAGAACGAACGTGTGGCCGTGGCGTCGAGATCGTCGAGTTGCGCCGCGGCCTCGCAGGCTCGGCGCCAATTGGGCAACTGGCCCACGCGCAGGCAGTTCTCGCGTAGCGCGGCGGCCGCGCCGATCAACGAATCGTCATCCCAACCGGGCACCCGCTGCCACGCGACCGCCGTCAGACGAGCCGGCGACAACACGCCCGTGACGGCCGGCATGCCGCGAGGCGGGGGCGCCGCGGGGCGCACCATGGCGCCGCCACCGCAGCCAGCAAGCAGTACGGCTGCCAACAAAGCGGCCGCGCGGCCAAGGAGAATCGAAGGGATGCGCATACGATGTTCGGTTTTGATTGGAATCGCCATGTCCGCCCTAGTTGACGAATGGCGAATGCGGATTTTCACCCTCGAAGCCCTCGCAGCACTGCCGTTGCTCAATAACATCGTCATTCGGACGATGTCGGGCAGAAAACGAGATGCAAGACGAGGCCGCACGCACGAACGCGATCGCGCGGCGCTGAACAACGAAAGGGTGTCTTTCTGCGCCGCCGCGCCGATTGCATCGCGCTCACCGCGTGTCAATGCAGCGTACGCGGCATTTGCAGCGCGAATTCGGGCACGGGCGCTTCGAAACGCTCGCCATCGTCGGCTACGCAAAAGTAAGCGCCACGCATTGTCCCGACGGGCGTTTCGATTACGGCCCAACTCGTATATTCGAACTGCTCGCCGGGCTGCAAGAGCGGCTGATGCCCAACCACGCCGAGCCCCTTCACTTCCTGCACGCGGTTCTCGCTGTCGGTGATGATCCAATGACGTGCGATCAACTGCGCGGCGACCTGCCCGACGTTGCGGATCGTCAGCGTATAGGCGAACGCAAACTGCCGGTGCTCGGGATCGGACTGCTCGGACAGATAACGCGTTTGCACCGATACGCTGAATTGATACTGGCTCATCGTGATGTCGTTCTCTGAAGAATCGTGGCTCCGCAGCGAGGCGCTTGACCACGCAGGGGCTCCGGTTCGCATTCTGATGGATGCGGCCCCCGTCCGCAACCGCCGCGCTCGGCCGAACGCCGAGCGCGCGTGACACGGTAAAATACGCATTTTCCGCCGCTCGGCCAGCCGGTCGGCCATTTACCGGCTATTTCCCGGCCATCACGCTTCTCACGCCATGACGCAATTTCGCATCGCCCCCAGCATTCTCTCCGCCGATTTCGCCAGGCTCGGCGAGGAAGTCCGCAACGTCATCGACGCCGGCGCCGATTGGATCCACTTCGACGTCATGGACAACCATTACGTGCCGAACCTCACGATCGGCCCGCTCGTGTGCGAAGCCATCCGTCCGCACGTTCAGGCACCCATCGACGTTCACCTCATGGTGCGCCCGGTCGATCGGATCGTGCCCGATTTCGCGAAGGCAGGAGCGAACATCATCAGTTTCCATCCCGAAGCGTCGGAGCATATCGATCGCACGCTGTCGCTGATCCGCGATCACGGCTGCAAAGCGGGCCTCGTCTTCAATCCGGCCACGCCGCTCAACTATCTCGACCACGTGATGGACCGTGTCGATTTGGTGCTGATCATGTCGGTCAACCCCGGCTTTGGAGGACAGTCGTTCATTCCCGAGGCGCTCAATAAGCTGCGCGAGGCGCGCGCGCGAATCGACGCCTACCAAGCACGTACCGGCCGCGAGATCCATCTCGAAGTGGACGGCGGCGTGAAGGTGGACAACATCGCTCAAATCGCCGAAGCGGGCGCCGATACGTTCGTCGCGGGGTCGGCCATCTTCGGCAAGCCCGACTAGCGCGCCGTCCCCGACTAAATGCGCGGTCAACTCGCCGCCGCTGGGGGGGCCGGCGCATGAGCACGGGTGCCGAGCACGGCCGCAGCACCGCCGCCCCAATGCCCGCGCGGCGTCTGAAGGCCGCCGTTATCGATCTGGACGGCACCATGGTCGACACAGCCGACGATTTCACGGCAAGCCTGAACGGCATGCTCGCCGAAATCGATGCGCGGCCCGTCACGCGCGAGGAAGTGGTCGGCTATGTCGGTAAGGGATCGGAACACCTGGTTCGCAGCGTGCTGTCGGCGCGTTTTTCGGCAGAGGAAGCCAACGCGCGCTTTGCCCACGCGCTCGACCGCTATCAAGCCCACTACGGTGATGTGAACGGCCGTCACACACGGCTTTATCCCGACGTCGAAGCGGGTCTGGCCGCGCTCGCGCGAGCCGGCGTGAAGCTGGCCTGCGTGACGAACAAGCCGCATCGCTTCGCCGTCGCGCTGCTCGAAAAATACGCGCTCGCGCGCTACTTTTCGGTGATTCTCGGCGGCGACAGCGTCGCACGTAAAAAACCGGACCCGCAGGCCATGTTCGCTGCGTGCGACGCGATGGGCGTCGCCCCCGCCGATGCGGTGGCGATCGGCGATTCCGAGAACGACGCGCTGGCGGGCCGCGCGGCCGGCATGGCGACGTTGACCGTCCCATATGGCTACAACCATGGGAAAGCTATACAAACGATAAATTCGGATGGTATAGTCGCCTCGTTGCTCGAAGCTGCAAGGTTTATCGTGAATCCTGCGTGAGGCTACGGTGCAACGCTCTAATCGCTGACTACTACGTCATTCAACTCATGTTTCTGAACAAAAAACGGAGTCCGAGCAGTATCGACCGGGGAGCCTGGCCCTGGCGTCGCTCGTCGCGCTAACCTCTTTCGAGGTACGCTGAGGTTCGTGTCTTCAGCGCCGTTTTTTGATTCGCCGCGCATTCGCGCAATATTCGTCGTAACGCCCCAACGATCGCACCCGCGCGTTTTATGGTCGTCGCTGCGCCCGTGCGCTTGCGGCTCGCCGCATGCTTCGCTTCGCCCGTCCACGAGCAACGCAAGCGTCGGCTATTCGAACAGGATCGGAACATGACCGAACTCGAGTTTCAGTCCCTCGCCAACGAGGGTTACAACCGCATTCCGCTGATCGCCGAAGCGCTCGCCGATCTGGAGACGCCCCTTTCGCTCTATCTGAAGCTCGCACAACCCGAGCGCGGCGGGGCAAACTCGTTCCTGCTCGAGTCGGTCGTGGGCGGCGAACGGTTCGGCCGCTATTCGTTCATCGGCCTGCCGGCACGCACGCTCATCCGCACGAAAAACGGCGTCAATGAAGTCGTGCGCGACGGCAAAGTGATCGAGACGCAGGAAGGCGATCCGTTCGAGTTCATCCAACAGTTCCAGGCGCGCTTCAAGGTCGCTCAGCGCCCGGGGCTTCCCCGCTTCGCCGGCGGCCTGGCCGGCTACTTCGGGTACGACGCCGTCCGCTATATCGAGAAAAAACTGGCGCACAGCGCGCCGCCCGACGATCTCGCGCTCCCCGATATCCAGTTGTTGCTGACGGAAGAAGTCGCCGTCATCGACAATCTCGCCGGCAAGCTTTATCTCGTCATTTACGCCGATCCGACTGCGCCCGAAGCCTATGCGCGCGCCAAGCAGCGGCTGCGCGAGCTGCGCCAGCGGCTGCGCGCAACGGTACAGCCGCCCGTGACGTCACCGAGCGTGCGCACGGAAATTTATCGCGAATTCGCTCGCGACGACTACCTCAACGCCGTACGCCGCGCGAAGGAATACATCGCCGCCGGCGAGCTCATGCAGGTGCAAGTTGGCCAGCGCTTGACCAAGCCGTACCGCGACAACCCACTTTCGCTGTATCGCGCGTTGCGCTCGCTCAATCCGTCGCCGTACATGTATTACTACAATTTCGGCGAATTCCACGTGGTGGGCGCATCGCCGGAAATTCTCGTGCGCCAGGAAAAGCGCGGCGAAGATCGCATCGTCACGATTCGGCCGCTTGCCGGCACTCGCCCACGCGGCAACACGCCCGAGCGCGACGCCGAATTGGCCACCGAGCTGCTCAACGATCCGAAAGAAATTGCCGAGCACGTCATGCTGATCGACCTCGCGCGCAACGACGTCGGCCGCATCGCGCAGACGGGCTCCGTCGCCGTTACCGACAAAATGGTGATCGAAAAATACTCGCACGTGCAGCACATCGTCAGCTCGGTGGAAGGCAAGCTCAAGCCGGGCATGACGAACTTCGACGTGCTGCGCGCGACGTTCCCGGCCGGGACGCTATCGGGTGCGCCGAAGGTGCGTGCAATGGAATTGATCGACGAACTCGAACCCGTGAAGCGCGGCCTGTACGGCGGTGCGGTGGGCTACCTATCGTTCACGGGTGAAATGGATCTTGCCATCGCGATCCGCACCGGGCTCATTCACAACGGCAATCTGTACGTGCAAGCGGCGGCGGGCGTCGTCGCCGACTCGGTGCCCGAATCCGAATGGCAGGAAACCGAGAACAAGGCGCGCGCCGTGCTGCGCGCCGCCGAACAAGTGCAAGACGGCCTCGACAGCGATTTCTGAGCGGAGAAACATCATGTTGCTGATGATCGATAACTACGATTCGTTCACGTACAACCTCGTGCAGTATTTCGGCGAACTCGGCGAGGACGTGCACACCTATCGCAACGACGAAACCACGCTCGATGAAATCGCGGCGATGAAGCCCGAACGCATCTGCTTGTCGCCGGGCCCGAGCAATCCGCAAAACGCGGGCATCACGCTGGACGTGCTGCGCCAATTCGCAGGCAAGGTGCCGATTCTCGGCGTTTGTCTCGGCCATCAAGCGATCGGCGAAGCGTTCGGCGGCCGCGTGGTACGCGCGCAGACGATCATGCACGGCAAAGTGAGCCGCATCGAAACCGACGGCAAAGGCGTGTTCGCCGATCTGCCTAGGCACTTCGATGTCACGCGCTACCACTCGCTGGCGATCGAACGGGAATCGCTGCCCGATTGCCTCGAAATCTCGGCATGGACGGAGGACGGCGAAATCATGGGTGTGCGCCACAAGACGCTCGCCGTCGAGGGTGTGCAGTTCCACCCGGAATCGATCCTCTCCGAGCATGGCCACGCGCTGCTCGAAAACTTCCTGAAAGAAGCGAAGGTAAAACAAGCCGCTTGATGTCGCGCGGCGCGTGAGCCACGCACATGGCACGAATCGATGCACGGACGGAACGACCAGAGGCGCACCCATGACCATCACACCGCAAGAAGCACTGCAGCGCACGATCGAACATCGCGAAATCTTTCACGACGAGATGCTGCACCTCATGCGGCTCATCATGCGCGGGGACATGTCGCCCGTCATGGCGGCCGCGATCATTACGGGCTTGCGCGTCAAGAAGGAAACGATCGGCGAAATCGCAGCCGCGGCCACCGTCATGCGCGAATTCGCGCGGCACGTCGAAGTGCCCGATAACGCCAACTTCGTCGACATCGTC
>JBQCDS010000291.1:0-5340 GCA_051961035.1 Trinickia sp.
CGACGCCGGCCGGCGTCACGGCCAGCGAGCCCGGCCAGCGGTCGAACGATTCGCGCCGGTCGGAGCCGATCGCATGCACGCCCGTTTGGCGCTCGAGTGCGATACCAACCGATTGCGCATGCGCCGGATCGCGCGCGCTATAGGGCGCACGCGGCAACAATTGCAGCGTCAGCCGGCCGTCGGCCACCGACACGGGGTGACCGTGCTGCCTGCTGGCGTGACTGGCGGGGTTCGAGTTCACCATGAAATTTCTTGATAGACGGTGCCGATGCCGCCGGGCATGCTCCTCGTCCACGACACCCCAACCTGCGGAGCGACGACGATGCGAACGATTGGCCTGATTGGCGGGATGAGCTGGGAGTCTTCGGCCGAATACTATCGAATCCTGAACCAAGGTGCGAGAGCGCGGCTCGGGCCGCTGCGTTCGGCGCAAATCCTCATGTTCAGCGTCGACTTCGGCCCGATCGAGCAAGCGCAGCACGAAGGCCGGTGGGACGACGCGGCCGCCATCTTGCAAGACGCGGCGCGCCGGCTGCATGCGGGCGGCGCCGATTGCATCGTGTTGTGCACGAATACGATGCACAAAGTGGCGGATGCCGTCGCGGGTAGCGTGCCGATTCCGTTCATTCATATCGGCGATTCGCTGGGCCAGGCGTGCCAACGCAACGGATGGCGCGACGTCGGGCTGCTCGGCACCGGTTTTACGATGCGGCAGCCGTTCCTGATCGACTATTTGCGCGAGCGCTACGATGTGCGGCTCAGCGTGCCGTCGGAGCCGCAGTGCGATCTCGTCCATCGCGTCATCTACGACGAGCTATGCGCGGGCATCATCAGCGATGCGTCCCGCCGTGCCTATGCGCAAGTCATCGATTCGCTGGCGCAGCGCGGCGCGCAAGCCGTCGCGCTCGGCTGCACGGAAATCGGGCTGCTGATCGCGCAAAAGGACAGCGTGCTCCCGGTGCTCGACACGACGGAGCTTCACGCGATGGCGGCGCTCGATTTCGCGCTGAGCGACCGGACGTAACGCGTGCATCGGGCGCCGTGCCCTGGGCCGGGCGACCGTCGATGGACGGCGCGACGCTGATTGGCAATAATGGCGTGCCGGGCGCTCTTTCACGCCGTCCGCGATCCCCACCTTCGCCATGCACAAACCGATACTCGCGCTGACGTACGATCAAATCGATCAATGGATCGCCTCGCTGCAGTCGGAACTGGCCAGCGAGGAATTCACGTGCGCGGTCGGGATTTTGCGCGGCGGCGCGCCGCTCGCATTGATGGTGTCGCATGCCGTCGGCGTGCCGACGGCGTTCTTGCGCTATGAGCGCGCCACGCGCACCGTCACCTGGGATTCGTCGCTGCCCCTGCCCGCCGCTGGCAGCAAAGTCCTCGTTTGCGAAGATATCGCCGGTGCCGGCAATACCCTCGACGATTGCATCGCCTTTCTTCGCGGCCATGGGCTCAACGTGAGGACGCTCGTCGCGGGCTTCGACGATTTGAGCCGCATACGGCCCGATTACGGCCTCGATGCGCGCGGCTACTTCGTGTTGTTCCCCTGGGAGCGCCACGCCTATACGGACGGTTACCGCGAGGTATGGCAAACGACGCGCGCGGGCACGCATGGCGCAATCGGAGAGGATCACGAGTTCGCGGTCTACGCCTTCGATCTCGACGGTATCTTATTGCCCGATGTCGCGCCGCAGCATTACGAGACCGACTTGGCCGCCGCGTTGGCCGAGCGCGACATGCTCCTACCGTTCGACCGTTTGCCGCCCGTCGACTTGGCGCGCGTGAAGGCGATCGTCACCGGCCGTCCCGAGATGGATCGCGCACGCACGGTTGCATGGCTCGCGCGACATGGGTTCGACGAGCCTCGCCTCATGATGCGCGAGCCGGCCCGCCACGGCGACCGTCCGCATGAAGTGGCGGCGCATAAGGCGCAGGCGGCCATCGCGATGTCGTGCACGCATTTCGTCGAAAGCGATCCGGTGCAGGCGATTCACATCGCGCAGCGCGCGCCGCTCATGCGCGTCATATGGTGGGATGCCGCCGTGGGCGCGGGCAAACTCGTTTCGGCGCATTCATGGGAGCGCAGGGAGCCGGCGCCCGAGCTCGTGTTGGCGCAGCCTGCCGCCTAGTATTCGACGCGACCGGCGCGACGCGCGGGCTGCGCTTTGTGCGGTGCGAGGTGACACGTGCAATTGCTTGGCCTATATGCGGGAGACCAGCAGGTCGGTATTCGTCCACGCCACCTACGGGCAAGCGCAAGCTTGCGACAATGAACTCGACGCGGTGCACCGCGCCGACGTCGCACTTTCCATTGACCTTTGAGAGGGCTGATCGATGCAAACGAAACCCGTACTTGGCCTCGCCGAAGCGAACAAGATCATCGAAACCGCACGCGCCGAAGCCGAAAAGCACGGCTGGAACGTGGCGATTGCGCTGGTGGACGACGGCGGACATCCGCTCGCGCTGACGTGTTTGGACGGCGCCGCGCCGCTCAGCGCCTACATCGCAATCGAAAAAGCGCGTACCTCGGCGTTGGGCCGGCGCGAATCGAAAGCCTATGAGGACATGATCAACGGCGGGCGTCATGCGTTCCTCAGCGCGCCGCTGATCAAAGGCACGCTCGAGGGCGGCGTACCGGTGCTCGTCGGCGGACAGGTCGTCGGCGCGGTGGGCGTCTCGGGCGTGAAATCCGAGCAGGACGCCCTCGTGGCCAGAACGGCCGCGCAAAGCATCGCGGCATAGGGCGCGGCCGCTGATTGATGCGGGTCGATGCGGGTTGATTGGAACCGCGCCGGGTTCGGGCGTCGGTGAGTGGACGCGTAGCGCAGCCGGACTGCACGCCGCATTGGGGCGACGGTGTGCAGGCCACGCCGCATGAGCATCATGCGACGTTCAAGCGAAGTGGGGCCCCGCCGACGGAACGATGCCGCGGATGAAGCTGCGCGCGCGGGTGTCGATGTCCGTCCGATGACAATGACGACCCAAAGGAGACAGCATGGATGCAACCGTGGCGCTTCCCCCTGGAACAGTCTTCGCTCAACCGCTCACCCCTGTCGGCCATTCTCTCTTGCTCTCGTTTCTCGTCGCTGCGCTGCCGATCGCCGCGGCGCTCGTCATGCTCGGCGTCTTGCGCCGTCCGGCGTGGCAGGCCTCGTTGCTCGGGCTGATTGTCGGCCTCGTCGTCGCGATCGCGGTGTGGGGCATGCCGGCGGGCCTCGCGTTCGACGCCGTGGGCGCCGGCATGGCGCTCGCGCTCGTGCCCGTCATGTGGATCGTCTTCAACGCGCTGCTGCTGTACAACATCGCCGTCAAGACCGGGCGGTTCGATGCATTCCGGCAATGGATGCTCGATCACTTGCCCGACGATCGGCGGCTCGTGCTGCTCGTCGTCGCATTCTCGTTCGGGTGCTTGCTCGAGGGCATCGCGGGCTTCGGCACGCCGGTTGCGATCACCAGCGCGCTTTTGATCGCACTCGGCTTTCCGGCGCTCGAAGCGTTGACGTTCACGCTGATTTTCAACACGGCACCGGTTGCATTCGGCGCGCTCGTCGTGCCGATCACCGTGCTCGGTGCCGTCACATCGTTGCCTGCGCCGACGCTCGGCGCCATGGTCGGCCGCCAATTGCCGTTCTTCGCGCTGCTGCTGCCGTTCTACGTTGTCGGGTTTTACGGCGGCGTGCGTTCGATTGGCCGGCTCTGGCCAGCGCTGCTCGTCTCGGGCGGCAGCTTCGCGCTCGCGCAGTTCGTCACGTCGAACTACCTCGGTTATCAATTGACGGACGTGCTGTCATCGCTCACCTCGTTGATCCTGACAATCGCCTTACTCAAGTTCTGGCGCCCAGAGCCCGATGCCCAGTTCACGATCGCCCGCAGCGGGGATACGCTGGCCGGTGTCGGCGCCGCGCGCCAGCGGGCCGGGTGGGGCGGCTGGCTGCCGTGGATCGTCGTGTCCGTCGTCGTGATTATTTGGGTGCATGCCAACATCGCGACGATCGGCGATATGAAGATCAAGTGGCCCGGGTTGCACAACGCCGTCTACGTCTCGCTTTACCACAAGCCGTATGCGGCGATTTGGGATTTCCAGCCGCTCGGCACCGGCACCGCGATTCTTCTCGCGGCGATCATTACAGCGGCTTGGTCGAGGATGCGTGTCGGCGATTTCTTCGCCTGCGTGGCCGTCACCTGGCGGCAGACGCGCATTGCGATCGCGACCGTCATGATGATCGTCGGTCTGGCTTATCTGCTGAACTATTCGGGCATGAGCTATACGCTCGGCATGGGCGTCGCGTCGACGGGCGCGCTATTCCCGCTCGTATCGGCCTCGCTCGGCTGGATAGCCGTGTTCTTGTCGGGCAGCGATACGTCGGGTAACGCGCTGTTCGGCAACTTGCAAGCGGTCGCGGCCCGGCAACTGGGCCTGGACCCGGTGCTGATGGCCGCGACGAATTCGTCGGGCGGCGTCATGGGCAAGATGATCTCGCCGCAAAACATCGCCACAGGTGTGTCGACGACGCACCTCAAAGGCCAAGAAGGCGTCGTGTTTGCCCGCACGTTCTGGCATAGCGTGTTCTTGACGCTGCTGCTGGGCGTGCTCGTGTTCCTGCAGCAGCACGTGCTGACTTGGATGATTCCGGGAGCGCAGCCGTAAGCCGTTGCGCAACCCAGGGCGCCGCGCAGGCTCTGCACACCGAGCGCGGCGCCCCTTGCCGCGCGAACCGATGACCGGTTGAGTCGGACGAGCGCCTGTCCAGCCGGTCGAGCGTTCAGCTCGTGCACTCGTCGACGACACAGCGTGCGTCCTCGACGATGGGAACGGCGCGCACGGCCAGTGCACGCCCTGGCATGTGTTTTCGTGGTCGTGTCGCCGCTCGGCACGGGCACCGATCGAACGGGCCGCACGCGCCCCTTCATGTGCTTGAACAAGTGCGGCAGGCCCACCTCGCCGAAATTGCGGCCATGGGCCATCAGCCGCGAATGCTCGGTGCTGGACCAATACCAATCGGTCGCATCGAACTGGTCGCGGATCGTTTCATAGGCGACGTCGAGCTCGCGTCGCGAGGGCAGATAAAAATCGCGATGCCCGTCTTGTTCGTATTGCGCGGCGAAATTCGCCGCCTCGTGGTTATGCATGGTGGAACGACATCCGGCCAGATGTTCCGTGTTCATCATGCCGTTGTCGGTATCGAGTGCGCCGGTTTCCGTTCCCCACAACCCGCCCCACTCGACGTCGACCGCTTCATCGGCTGCGAAGATCAAAAAGCGCGGTTCGGTACCGACATAGTCGGGCATGATGCCGGCGTAGATCCCGCCTTGCCCTTCCCAATACTGGCCGAT
>JBQCDS010000292.1:0-6162 GCA_051961035.1 Trinickia sp.
CAATGCAAAACGCGCCGTGGCGCTCTTCGAACTCGCGGTCGCCGGGCCCGCATGTACATAGGACGTCGGCCACGGTCCAACCGTGTCCGCGCGCGACGATGCGCGCCTGCGTACCGCCGGCCGCCGCGTCACGGGCACGCAGGGCCAATGCCTTGTGCAGATCGAGCGCAATTTTTGCCAAGATTCGCCTCGCTGAACGCCCTATCGTGATCGAACCGTTCAATGCGGCGCCGGGGCGAGAACGCCGGCCGCCCTCTCAACTCAGGAGATCGACGATGAGCCCTATCGAAAGCGTCATGCCCCAGGCGTTTGTATCCGCGCTCGCCGCGCCCGGCCGCGCCGCCGACATCGACGAAGCCGACGACGTGTATGGTTGGCTCGTCGGCAGTTGGTCGCTGCAGGTGCTGCATTACCGGGGATTCGACCTGCAAAGCGAGCAGTTGGCCGGCGAAGTGCACGCGTGCTGGGTGCTCGAAGGACGCGCGATACAGGATGTCTGGATTATGCCTGTTCGCGAGAATCGACGCGCGGGACGCATGGCACGCGATCCGATGAACGACATGTACGGGACCACGTTGCGCGCGTGGGATCCGGCATTGCGCGCTTGGCGCATTTCATGGAACAACCCGGCGCGAGGTCATCGCGAAACGCAGCTCGGGCGGCGCATCGGCGACGCGATCGTACAGACGGGGGCGCGCGCCGACGGTCAGGCGACGCGTTGGCGATTCACCGAGATCACGCCGGGCGGCTTTCACTGGATCGGCGAAGCACTCGATGCCGATGGCAAGACTTGGCGCGTCGAGGGGGAATTCATCGCCACGCGCGTCGGAACGTAGCACCACGCGAACCGATCCGGACCGGTTCGCCGGTGGGCCGTCGGGGAACGTCGACCAACGCCGGGCAACGCCGGGCAATGTGTAATGTGTGGATCAGAACAAAGACCGCTGCCGCTGCTGCGCCATGGAGATCACGTCGAGTTCGTCGAGGCGCTTGCGCGCCTTGGCGAGGTCGTGCACCAACTGCCGTTGCAGCCATGTTTCGGCGCCGCCGCCGAACGCCTTGTCGAGACGCAGCGCCATCTCGGGCGAAATCCCGGCCTTGCCGGTCAGCAGATTCGTCAGCGCCTGACGGCTCACGCCGAGCACCTCGGCGCCTTCGGTCACGGTCAGGTTGTGTCGCTCGAGGCAGAGCTGGCGCACGATCGCGCCCGGATGAATGTTGTCGGTATCGGCCATGGGCCGAAACCATAGCGGCGAAGCGGCGCTGCGTCAATCGACAAGCGCCGATTGTCTACCGTACGCATCACCGCGTGCAGCGGCGCATTCGGGAATCTCGCTTCCGAGGCAACGATTCACCCCTTCGGTGTCCTCTTATTTCGGGTCAACGCGGATGTCTACCGTATGCGCCACCACCACGGCCCCACGCCGAGCCGGCAAACGATCAAGCGCGCGACACGCGCTCCAGCGCTTCGTCGATCAGCGCATCGAGCAACGGCACCACGCGCGAAGCGAGCGCTTCGTCATAGCCGTAGGGCCGCGTCTGCTGCATATACGTGATTTGCGACAGCTCGAGCTGCACAGCATGAATGCCTTCCTTCGGCTGGCCATACTGCCGTGTGATGTAACCGCCCTTGAACCGGCCGTTCGCCCCCGCCGTGCAGCCGCCGTGGCGCTTCACGCACTCGACGAGCGCGTCGGCCCTACCGGGCGCCGCGCTCGCGCCGCTTGCGGTTCCGAAATTGAAGTCGGGCAACTGCCCTTCGAAGAAGCGCGGCACGTGCGAGCGGATCGAATGCGCTTCCCAGAGCAACACGGCGCCATGGCGTGCCTTCAGCTCGGCCAGCGCGCGTGAGAGCGCCTCATGGTAGGGCTGCCAGTACCGCGCGACGCGACGCGCCACTTCGGCCTCCGTCGGCTCGCCGCCGGGATGATAAAGCGGCGCCTTGTCGAATGTATCGACCGGCAACAGGCCCGTCGTGTCCTGCCCCGGATAAAGGTTCGCATTGTCGGGCGGGCGATTCAGATCGACGACGTAACGCGCATGCGACGGCACGAGGATCGATGCGCCGCGACGCGCCGCGAAATCGTACAGGCGTTCGAGATGCCAATCGCAATCGTCGACGTGGCGTGCCGCTTCCGTCATCGTCGCCGCGATGTCGCTAGGAAGATGCGTGCCGACATGCGGCATCGAGATCAACAGCGGCAGCGTGCCAGGCTGCAGGGAAAAGATGGCGGGGTCGGGCGTAGCGTTCATGGTGATGGTGACGGTAATCGGAGATGGAGTTCGAATCGTCGTTCAGCTTAACGCGCGCCGCGCACGGCGTCATGCGCGCTGGCTGCGGATGAATGCAGGCGCAGCGCCGCCTCGGGTAGCAGCGCCTGCTGTCGACCAGGCGGGCGCGCCGTCATCGCGCCTGCAAATGCGTGACGGCGTCGCGATAAGCCGCGTAAGCGCCCGCTTCGTTTTCGTGCCGGCCGTCGCGCACGACACAACGGCCGCCCGTGTGCACTTCGGCGATCGGCGAGGCCCCGTGCTCGCAAAATACGAGGCCGGCTAGCCAGTGCTCGGGCGCTCGCTCGGCCAAGCTCGGATGCGCGCGATCGAGCACGAGCCAGTCGGCGCGGTAGCCCGGCGCTAGGGCGCCGACGGCCCGCCCGCTTGCCCGGGCACCGCCCGCGAGCGCCGCGTCGAACAGACGCTCGGCCACTTGCGGCCGCGTTTCAGAGGCAAGCACATTGCGCTGTCGCAGCACGAGACGCTGGCCGTACTCGAGCAGACGCAACTCCGCGCGCCAGTCGACGGCGATATGGCTATCCGAGCCCACGCCGATGCAGCCGTTCGCATCCAAGTAGCGACGCGCCGGAAAGACGCCATCGCCGAGGTTCGCCTCCGTCGTCGGGCAAAGGCCCGCCACGGCGCCGCTTGCCGCTAGCGCATCCGTCTCGGCCTCGTTCACGTGCGTCGCGTGCACAAGGCACCAACGCGCATTCACGTCGAAACGATCGAGCAACCATGCAACGGGGCGAGCACCGTGGGCAGCGAGGCATTCCTCGACTTCGCCCGTCTGCTCGGCGATATGGATATGAATCGGGGCACCCGGCAAGTGGGCATCGAGCCCTTCGACCAGCGCCGCGAGCGAGGCTTCCGACACCGCGCGCAGGGAATGCGGCGCCACGCCGTACGTCAATGCGCCGTGCTCGGGCCGCGCGCGACGCAATGTCAGCAGCAAATCGAGCAGCGATTCCGGTGTGTTGATGAAGCGCTGCTGATCGGGGCGAGGCTCGCGCTTGCCGAAGCCACTGTACTGATAGAGCACGGGCAGCATCGTCATGCCGATGCCCGCGTGCGACGCGGCATCGACGATGCGCTGCCCAAGCTCCGCCGCATTCCCATAGCGGCGGCCGTCCTCGTCATGGTGCACGTAGTGAAACTCGCACACGGACGTATAGCCGGCCTTGAGCATCTCGACATAGAGCCAGCGCGCGATCGCTTCCAGCCGCTCGGGCGTGATGCGTGCGGCGAACCGATACATGAGATCGCGCCAGCTCCAAAAATTGTCGCTCGCGTGGGCACGATATTCGGCAAGGCCGGCCATCGCGCGCTGAAACGCGTGCGAGTGCACGTTCGGCATGCCGGGCACGATCGGCCCGCTTGCGCGTGGAACGCCCGGCGGGGGCGCCGACTCGGCCCCGACGGCCTCGAGCAGGCCCTCGTCGTTCCATTCGAGTAGCACGTCGCGCTGCCATCCCTGCGGGAGGTAGGCGTGAGCGGCGAACAATGCGTGGCGGTCAGTCGTCACTTCGCACTCCTTTCGAGCGTATCGGCATGCGCTTCGGTACGTCCCGTCCACGGCGATACGGGCGCCTGGTACACCGTCTTGCCCGCACGAACCACGCGTGCGGCAAGCGGGCGGCCGATCCAGTACGCCAGCTCGGCCAGCGTCGAGACAGACCACGCGACAAAATCCGCATCGCGGCCGAGCGCCAACCGGCCGTGACGCTCGCTACGCCCCAGTGCGCGCGCGGCGTGACGCGTGACGCCTTGCAGCGCCTCGGGCACCGTCAAGCGAAACAACGTGCAGCCGAGATTGAGCATCGCGAGCAGCGACGTGGCCGGCGACGTGCCCGGATTGCTGTCCGTCGCCAGTGCGATCGGCACGCCGTGCCGGCGCAAGAGTTCGATCGGCGGCAGCTGCGTCTCGCGAATGAAGTAGTAGGCGCCCGGCAGCAGCACGGCAACGCTCCCCGCGTCCTTCATCGCTTGCACGCCCGCTTCGTCGAGGAATTCCAGATGATCGCTCGATAGCGCGCCGTAGCGCGCGGCAAGCGCCGCACCGCCCGATAGGCTCAGTTGCTCGGCGTGCATCTTCACGGGCAGGCCGCGACGCTGCGCTGCCTCGAACACGCGTTCGCTCTGCGCGAGCGTGAACCCGATACGCTCGCAAAAGACATCGACGGCATCGATGAGGCCTTCATCCGCCAACGCCGGCAGCATCGTTTCGCAGACTTCGTCGATATAAGCATCGGGCCGGCCGGCGAATTCGGGCGGCAGTGCGTGGGCACCCAGAAACGTCGTGTAGACGGACACGGGATAGCGTCGAGCCAGCGATCGCGCCACCCGCAGCATCTTGCGCTCGCTCGCGAGGTCGAGCCCGTAGCCCGACTTGATTTCGATGGCGCCGACGCCTTCGGCGAGCAAAGGCTCGAGACGCGCGGCCGCCGATGCGATCAGCGTCTCGTCGTCGGCTTCGCGGGTCGCGCGCACCGTCGATACGATGCCCCCGCCACGGCGCGCGATCTCTTCGTAGCTGGCTCCGGCGAGCCGCAGCGCGAACTCGTCGGCACGGTGGCCGCCGAATACCAGATGCGTGTGGCAATCGACGAGGCTCGGCGTGACCCAGGCGCCCCCGAGATCTTGGCGAGGCCAGGGGTGCAATTCGCGCGGTAGGTCGCGCGCGGCGCCGAGCCACGCGATCTTGCCGTCGCGCACCGCCAGCGCGGCATCGACAATCCATTCGCTCGCGTCGCCGTCCGGACAAAGATTCAAATGCTGCCAAACCAAGTCGCTCATGATGGCCTCGAAATATCGGCAACGGTCGGCAATAGCGCGGGTGCGCCCGTGCGTTATTGCGTCAGTGCCTCAGCGCGTTATCGCGTTAGACGTAGCGCACGAAGAGGGCCAGCGCGGCCCCGTCGCCCCGCACCTCGCATGCGATCGCACGCGGCGCGTCGAGCACGAGCGTATCCATCGCCGAGAGCGTCGCCAGCGTCGCTTGCACGGGCGCCGAACTCGCAGGGCTTTGCCGCGTGCTCTCCAGGCGAATATCGAGCGAACCGAGCGCGCAAAACACCAGCACGGCATCCGCATCGAGCCTATGCTGGCCCATGCCTTTCCATACCTGTAGCGTGGCGCTGGCACGATCGCGCCGCACCATCAGATTGAAGTCGCGCGTCGGGCCATCCACGAGTTGCGCATCGAGCGCCGCTTCGCCGCGAAATCGCGCAACGGCAAGCGGCTCCATCAGTGCATGCGTCGCGCCGCGCGCCTCAGTCAAATGCATTCCCGCGCCCGCCAGCAGAACCAGCGTGCGATCGACGCCGGCAAACCGTGAGAACGGTCCTGCCCGTCCGACGTCCGCCACGCTCGCGCGCCAAACGAACGTGTCGAGGCTCGCGCCCTGCGGATAGGCGGCGATCTCGCGCGTCACGCCGCCGCCGTTCTTCCAAGGCGTTGCCTCGAGTGCGTCGGCGCGCACGATCCGCAACGGGACCGGCGCAGCGGACGCAGCGGACGCGGCTGAGCGATTCAGCGCGCTTGCAGCCAGCACGGGGTGCGATTGCGTGCCCATGCGCGTCAACGCCCGAGCATCGGCAAGTTCAGGCCGACTTCGCGCGCGGTGTCGCGAGCAAGTTCGTAGCCGGCATCGGCATGGCGCATGATGCCCGTGGCCGGATCGTTGAACAGTACGCGTTCGATCCGTCGCGAAGCGGCATCGGTGCCGTCGCAGACGATCACGACGCCCGCATGCTGGCTGAAGCCCATGCCGACACCGCCGCCATGGTGGATCGATACCCAGGTCGCGCCGCCCGCGGTGTTCAGCAGCGCATTGAGCAAGGGCCAATCGGAGACGGCATCGGAGCCGTCCTTCATCGATTCCGTCTC
>JBQCDS010000293.1:0-5780 GCA_051961035.1 Trinickia sp.
AACACGGCCGTTGCGCCGTGTTCGCCCGTGAGCGGATTGTCGACGTCGGACATCGCGACGAACGATGTCTGCGCGAGCCGCGCATCGAGGCCGGACGCATCGACGCGCGCGAGTTTGCCGAGCGCCACGGGCGTCGGTTCGAGTTCGTTGCCGTCGGCATCGAACAGCTTCACGCCGAGGCCGACGAGCAGCCCCGCGCCGCCGTCGTTCGTGCTGCTGCCGCCCAATGCAACGAAAAAGCGCCGCGCGCCGCCGTCGAGCAGCATGCGAACGGCTTCGCCCATGCCGCGCGTGCTGCGCGATTCGACGTCGAAGGCCATCGCGACGGGATCGGTGATGCCGACGATTTCGGCCGTCTCGATCACGGCGCTGCCGTCCGGCAGCACGCCGACAGCCGCTTCGCGCGCGGCTTGCGCCGCCCCTCGCACGCGCAGCAGGCGACGCTCGCCGCCGCGCGCGAGCATCGCGTCGAGCGTTCCTTCGCCGCCGTCGGCCATCGGACAGAGACGTACCGCCGCCTCGGGCAGTGCACGCCGCACGCCTTCGGCGATGGCTTCGGCGACCGCTTGCGCGCTCAGCGAGCCTTTGAACGAATCGGGAGCGATGACGACGGTGGGTGTGCTGCCAGGCATGGTGTCTCCGGATGAGAGGGCGCGCGGCGCAATGACGGCGCGCTCGGTTGTTCGCGGTGTGCTCGGATGCGAGCTTATCAGTGCGCGGGCCTCGTTGGATACGCGCGCGCGCATGCCAGGCATCGCGCGCTATCCATGCGCCGTGAATGCAGTTTTCGCCGGCGCGTGAGCGAGCGGGGCGGGGAGCGGTTCGCGCACGCATTGCCGATTCGGGGCAGCACCGTTCAATAGTTTGCTAGAATGTCCGATTCTTCCGATTCAAACCGTGCCGCAGGCGGCAAGACTTAGCAGTCTGGGGCGGTGATTGCGGCCCCCCTGGGCAAGGCGCAATGCGTGGGCACGGCGAAGATAACCGATTCGCTTGAACAATTTAGGACGATTGAAGCCATGGCTAACGTTGTTGAAAACCTCGGCAAGCTCGAACGCCGTGTGACGATTTCCCTGCCGAAGGATACCGTGCAGAAGGAAATCGATTCGCGCATCCGCCAACTCGCGAAGAACGTCCGCATGCCGGGCTTCCGCCCCGGCAAGGTGCCGCTGAAGATGGTCACGCAGCAGTACGCGGGGCAGGTCGAGGCCGAAGTGCTGAGCGATAAGGTCGGCAAGCAATTTTTCGACATCAGCCGCGCCGAGAACCTGCGTGTCGCCGGTCAGCCGAACTTCAGCCCGAAGGAAGGCGCGGCCGACGATTCGTATGCGTTCGACGCGACGTTCGAAGTCTATCCGGAAGTGAAGCTCGGCGATTTGGCCAGCGCTGAAGTCGAGCGTTCGGTCACGCAAATCACCGAAGCCGAGGTCGACCGCACGCTCGAAATCCTGCGCAAGCAGCGCGTGCACTACCATGCGCGCGGCGAATCGGGCGAGCATGGCGACGGCGGCGCGGACGTATCGGCCAAGAGCGGTGATCGCGTGACGGTCGATTTCGTCGGCAAGCTCGAAGGCGTCGCGTTCGAAGGCGGCACCGCGGAAGATTTCACGTTCGTGCTCGGCGAAGGCCGCATGCTGCCCGAGTTCGAGGAAGCGGCAACGGGCCTGAAGGTTGGCGAAGCGCGTGAATTCGATCTGAAGTTCCCTGACGATTACCATGGCAAGGACGTCGCCGGCAAGACGGCCCAGTTCACGATCACGATGAAGAAGATCGAATGGCCGCATCTGCCCGAAGTCGACGCCGAATTTGCGAAGTCGCTCGGTATCGCCGACGGCGATCAAGCTAAGATGCGTGCTGAGATCAAGGAGAACCTCGAGCGCGAAGCCAAACGCCGCACGCAATCGCTGGTGAAGAACCAAGTGATGGATGCGCTGCTGAAAGTCGCCGAACTCGACGTGCCGAACGCGCTGATCGAGCAAGATCAGCAGCGTCTCGTCGAAATGGCTCGCCGGGATCTCGTGCAACGCGGTGTGCCGAATGCGCAAAACGCGCCGATCCCAGCCGAGATGTTCAAGGAGCAGGCGGAGCGTCGCGTGAAGCTGGGCCTCGTGCTGGCAGAGCTCGTGAAGGAAAACGGCCTCGAGGCGAAGCCCGAGCAAATCCGCGCGGAAGTTGAGGAATTCGCTAAGAGCTACGAAGACCCGAAGGAAGTCATCCGCTGGTATTATTCGAACAAGCAGCGCCTCGCCGAAATGGAAGCGTACGTCGTTGAAAGCAACGTCGTCGAATTTGTGCTCGGCAAGGCGAAGGTGACGGACAAGGAAGTGAGCTTCGAAGCATTGGCGAGCGCCTCGGCGCAAGCGTAAGGCATCGCCTGAGCGGCGTGCAGGCTGTCGGAGCGACGGTCGCACGCCGTTTTTCATGCCGCGGCGCGTTTGTTGCATTGCAGCGGCGTGCCGCTCGCGCGCCGTCTTTTGCCGTTTCTTGACCCACTCCGAACAAGGATCCATTGCATGATCTCTCGCGCTCAACTGTTGGATACGTTGGCTTCCCATGCGCCGCGCGATTTCGAGGCGCAGGCGCTGGGGCTCGTTCCGATCGTCGTCGAAACGAGCGGCCGCGGCGAGCGTTCGTACGATATCTATTCGCGCCTGCTGAAAGAGCGCGTGGTCTTCATGGTCGGCGAAGTGAACGACCAGACGGCCAACCTAGTCGTGGCTCAGTTGCTCTTCCTGGAGAGTGAAAATCCCGACAAGGACATCAGCCTTTACATCAACAGCCCGGGCGGCTCGGTTTCGGCCGGGATGGCGATTTACGACACGATGCAGTTCGTCAAGCCCGATGTTTCGACCCTTTGCATGGGTCTTGCCGCAAGCATGGGTGCGTTCTTGCTCGCTTCGGGGGCGAAGAACAAGCGGTTCGCGTTGCCCAATGCGCGCGTGATGATCCATCAGCCGCTCGGCGGCGCGCGCGGCCAGGCGTCCGATATCGAGATCCAAGCCCGTGAAATCCTGTATCTGAAGGAACGGCTCAACAATCTGTTGGCGCACCACACCGGGCAGCCGGTCGAGCGTATCGCACGCGATACGGATCGCGACAACTTCATGTCGGGCGAGGATGCCCAGGCGTACGGGTTGATCGATCAGGTCTTGATCAAGCGCCCCTGACACATCGTGGGTGACGCGGCGCTTTTTCGCGGGTAGGTAAGACGCCTGACTCAAGCGATGTTATAAATAGTCGATAAAATATCTGGGCGCCGACGGCGGAGACGCCGGCGGCCGATTTGGTCCGACCCTGCGAGAGGGCGGCAAACGGCGTGCCTGTCATTCGAGTGTCCGGAGGCTCGTATATTCATGGCGGACAAGAAAGGTTCGAACAGCGAAAAGCTGTTGTATTGCTCGTTTTGCGGCAAAAGCCAGCATGAGGTGAAAAAGCTCATTGCCGGCCCGTCGGTGTTCATCTGCGATGAATGCATCGATTTGTGCAACGAGATCATTCGCGACGAAGCCGCGGGAGCTGGCACGGACGTAGGCTTGTCGAAATCCGATCTGCCTAGCCCGCAAGAGATCCGCGACATCCTCGATCAGTACGTGATCGGGCAGGAGCGTGCGAAGAAAATTCTGGCCGTGGCGGTGTACAACCACTACAAGCGGCTCAAGCACCTCGACAAGAAAGACGACATCGAGCTTTCCAAGAGCAACATTCTGCTGATCGGCCCCACGGGGTCCGGCAAGACATTGCTCGCGCAAACGCTCGCGCGTCTTTTGAACGTGCCGTTCGTCATCGCCGATGCAACGACGCTCACCGAAGCCGGCTATGTCGTGGAAGACGTCGAAAACATTATTCAGAAGCTGCTGCAAAACTGTAACTACGAAGTCGAGAAGGCGCAGCGCGGCATCGTGTACATCGACGAAATCGACAAAATCAGCCGCAAGTCGGATAACCCCTCCATCACCCGTGACGTGTCAGGCGAGGGCGTGCAGCAGGCGTTGCTCAAGCTCGTGGAAGGCACGATGGCGTCGGTGCCGCCGCAAGGCGGGCGCAAGCACCCGAATCAGGACTTCATCCAAGTCGATACGACGAACATCCTGTTCATCTGCGGCGGCGCGTTCGACGGTCTCGAAAAGGTTATCACCGACCGCACGGAAAAGACGGGCATCGGCTTCGGCGCGAGCGTGAAGAGCAAGCAAGAACGGGATGCGGGCGAAGTGCTGCGCGACACCGAACCCGAGGATCTCATCAAATTCGGCTTGATCCCCGAATTGATCGGCCGTCTGCCTGTCGTGGCGACGCTCGGCAAGCTCGACGAAGCGGCACTGATGAAAATCCTCGTCGAGCCGAAGAACGCCCTTGTGAAGCAGTACAACAAGCTGTTCGCGATGGAGCGTGTCGAACTCGAGATTCGCCCGGGAGCACTGCAAGCCGTGGCCCGCAAGGCGATCCGCCGCAAGACGGGCGCGCGCGGATTGCGCTCGATTCTGGAACAGGCGTTGCTCGACGTCATGTACGAACTGCCGGCGATGAAGGGGGTCAGCAAAGTCATCATCGACGACAACGTCATCGAGGGCGACGGCAAGCCCCTGCTCATCTATGAAGAAGCACCCAAGGTAGCGGGCTCGAATTGATTAGCCCTAAAGGTTTTGCTGGAATGGCCGTTCATGGAGACGTGAACGGCTTTTTTCGTTTATCTTGTGGGTAACACTGACTGCCTTCTTGAATACATCGAATTTTTCCCACACGCGCAGGCTTGCAATTTGTACCGTGAGCCTCAACTACCGAATGATCTGATTCCACACATGGGGAAATGAAATGTCAGGAACCCAACTCCTCCCTCAAGAGCGCATCACGCTCCCGTTGCTGCCTCTGCGCGACGTCGTCGTTTTCCCGCACATGGTTATCCCGCTGTTCGTGGGACGGCCGAAGTCGATCAAGGCGCTCGAAGTCGCGATGGAGGGCGGCAAGCACATCATGCTCGTCGCGCAAAAGACCGCGGCCAAGGACGAGCCGACCGAAAAAGACATGTATGAAGTAGGGTGTATCGCCAACATCCTGCAAATGCTGAAACTGCCCGACGGCACGGTGAAGGTGCTCGTCGAGGGCTTGCAGCGCGCCAAAACGCTGACGATCGAAGAACAGGAAACCCAGTTCTCGTGCGAGGTCATGCCGCTCGAGCCCGATCATGCCGACAGCGCCGAGACCGAAGCGCTGCGCCGCGCGATCGTGTCGCAGTTCGATCAGTACGTGAAGCTGAACAAGAAAATCCCGCCGGAGATTCTGACTTCGCTCGCGGGCATCGACGAAGCGGGCCGGTTGGCCGATACGATCGCCGCGCACCTGCCGCTCAAGCTCGATCAGAAGCAGCACATTCTGGAGATGTTCCCCGTCATCGAGCGGCTCGAGCACCTGCTCGCGCAACTCGAAGCCGAGATCGACATCCTGCAGGTGGAAAAGCGTATCCGTGGCCGCGTGAAGCGCCAGATGGAGAAGAGCCAGCGCGAGTACTACCTGAACGAGCAGGTCAAGGCGATTCAGAAGGAACTCGGCGAAGGCGAAGAGGGCGCGGATCTCGAAGAACTCGAGAAGCGCATCGAAGCCGTGCGCATGCCGAAGGAAGCCAAGAAGAAGGCCGATTCGGAGCTGAAGAAGCTGAAGTTGATGTCGCCGATGTCGGCGGAAGCCACCGTCGTGCGCAACTACATCGACACGCTGATCGCGTTGCCGTGGCGCAAGAAGAGCAAGGTCAACAACGACCTCTCGAACGCCGAGCGCGTGCTCGACGA
>JBQCDS010000294.1:0-5337 GCA_051961035.1 Trinickia sp.
CGGCCGTCGCTGCTCGGCTTCCCGTTCTTCTATTGGTATCAATTTCTTTGGGTGCCGATTACCTCGCTGCTGATGTATGCCGTCTACCGGAGCGCCAAATGACCGAGCCTAGTTCGATCAATACGACCGCTCTGGCGATCTTCGTCGCGTTCTTCGCGCTCATTACCGTGCTGGGTTTCGTCGCGGCGCGCTGGAAGCGGGGCGACCTCTCGCAATTGCATGAATGGGGACTCGGCGGGCGCCAATTCGGCACCGTCATCTCGTGGTTCCTCGTGGGCGGCGATTTCTATACCGCTTACACCGTCATCGCCGTGCCTGCGCTCGTTTACTCGGTGGGCGCATACGGGTTCTTTGCATTGCCTTACACGATCATCGTCTACCCGTTCGTGTTCGCGGTGATGCCGAAGCTGTGGCAGATCTGCCATCGTGAGAATCACATCACTGCGGCGGATTATGTACAGGGCGTGTTCGGCGGCAAGTGGTTGCCGGCGGCGATCGCCGTAACGGGCATCGTGGCAACGATGCCTTATATCGCGCTGCAGCTCGTCGGCATGCAGGTCGTCATCAAGAGCCTGGGTATCAGCGGAGAGTTGCCGCTGATCATTGCGTTCGTGATCCTCGCCCTCTACACCTACGCAAGCGGTTTGCGTGCACCCGCGATGATCGCGTTCGTCAAGGACATCATGATTTACATCGTGGTGATCGTGGCCGTCTGCTGGATCCCGACGAAGCTCGGCGGCTATGGCGCACTGTTCGATACGGCGGACAAGTATTTTGCGGCGAAGGGCGGGGCCACCGGCATTCTGCTGAAGCCGTCGCAGTTCACGGCCTATGCGACGCTCGCACTGGGCTCCGCGCTCGCCGCGTTCATGTATCCGCATACGATGACGGCCGTGCTTTCGTCGAGTTCGGCTGCGACTATCAAGAAGAATGCGATCTTTTTGCCGGCATACACCGTGCTGCTCGGTTTGATCGCGTTGCTCGGATACATGGCAATTGCGGCCGGCGTGCACGTGAAATCGGCCTCTGATGTCGTGCCGACGTTGTTTCTTACGCTGTTCCCGTCGTGGTTCGTCGGCTTTGCCGCCGCTGCGATCGCGATCAGTGCGTTGGTGCCCGCCGCGATCATGTCCATCGGCGCGGCGAACCTGTTCACGCGCAATCTTTATAAGCCGCTGATCTCGCCGAATGCAACGCCGGAAAAAGAAGCGGCGAATGCGAAGCTGGTGTCGCTCGTCGTGAAGTTCGGGGCGCTGCTGTTCATCGTGGCCTTGCCGACGCATTTCGCGATCGATATGCAGTTGCTGGGCAGCGTTTGGATCTTGCAGATCTTCCCGGCGGTTGTGTTCTCGCTGTATACGCGACGGTTGACCTCGTCGGGGCTGTTCCTCGGTTGGCTCGCCGGTATCTCGCTGGGCACGGTGTTGGCGGCCGAGCAGGGATTGAAGCCCGTCTATGCGCTGCATTTCGCGGGGGCGACTTATCCGACGTATATCGGCTTGATCGCGTTGGTGGTCAACATCGTTGTCACGGTTGTCGTGTCGGCGGTAACGGCGAAGCAGCGGGCGGAGCAGGCTAACGCGGTGGCTCGCTGAAGCGCGCCACTAAAAAGGGAGGCGCGCCCGTTGGGTAGCCTCCCGCCCGGCTGGCCTCCGCTAATTCGGCTTCTCGGCCATCAAATAGCGGATGACCAGCGCGGGATCGGCGACTTCAAGAATGACCCGGCGAAAGATGCGCTTTCGCATGTGCTCTTCGTCGAGCACCCAGGGGCCGGCTTCGTCGCTTAAATAGCGGCCAAGCGATGTGGCGACGTCCCCGTCGTACGGGACGTTTAGACGCGTGGCGAGTAATCCGGCCACCACATCGTCGATCTCGATGGGCAGCGGTGTCGAATCGATGTTTAAGTTCAGCTTCATTATTTGCGTGTCCGATCGCGGTCAGGCAAAGATGCATCGTCCGTGAGAGTCCCGTTGCACAGGGGCGCTCCACGAACTCGAAGGCCCCGTGCACAGGACTATCAATCGCTCGTGGATGAAAGATAGGAGCGTTGATTTAGCGCTTCAAGAGGCCGCCGTTAGCCCTATTTGTAACAAAATGTTTCGTCACGGCGAAGCCCTCCACCTCGCGCTGCCAGCAGTGATTGTGACGACGATCAAGGGCGGC
Organism: Trinickia sp.; assembly: GCA_051961035.1. Lineage (GTDB taxonomy): Bacteria > Pseudomonadota > Gammaproteobacteria > Burkholderiales > Burkholderiaceae > Trinickia. The sequence goes on from JBQCDS010000294.1 coordinate 2,164, forward strand.
GAACGGCCGCATCCGCTATTCGAAGCGTATCGGAAAGACCCGTGAAGCCGTCGTTGCGGAAGTGCTGCAGGGCCTCTTGAAATTTCCGTTCGCTGCACTATCTTAGGTTTCGCTCAGGCAGTCGCGCGACTCATCCTCGCAAGCGCGCTGCGTGTTTCGATTTGTTTGTCAGTGGGTCATCCACGGACGGGCGAACTGGACCGCGTAGCCCCTGTTCGACCTCCGTGGCGGCCCCGTCAAGGAGCCAGTCATGAGTGATCTATTTTTTACGTCCAATCTGCTTGGCGAATTCGATCGCTTCCAGAAGCAGATGGCGAGCCTCTTCACGGATTTCCCGACGAGCCTGCGCGCGACGCGCACAGGCACTTTTCCGCCCGTCAATATCGGCAGCACCGACGACACGGTCGAGATCGTCGCCTTCGCGCCGGGACTCGATCCGTCGAAGATTGAAGTCTCGATCGATAAAGGACTGCTCACAATCAGCGGCGAACGCAGTCGCACGGAAGCGGAGGTGCCCGCCGATGCGCGCGTGTATGCCGAAGAGCGTTTCATGGGGAGTTTCCGCCGGGTGATCGAACTGCCGCAGCACGCCGATCCCGACAAAGCGCAAGCGCGCTATGTGGACGGGTGCTTGACGATCAGCGTCGGGCGTTCCGAGGCGTCGAAGCCGCGCGCGATCACCGTGCAGTGAACGCCGCGTGAGTTTATCGAATGCGATGGGCGGGCGAGCCCGCCGAACGAATCACGGAGAACATCATGAGCGACAGCACTGAACTGGCCACCCGCGCCGACAGCACCGGGGCGGCCGTGACGAAACAGGACAAGGCACAAGCTTCAGCGCGGCCGACGCGCATCGTACCGGCGATCGATGTGTTCGAAGACAGCCACGGCATCACGCTGTTTGCGGATTTGCCGGGTGTGCCGCGCGAGAAGCTCAACGTGCAAGTGCAGGACGGCAGCCTAAGCATCGAGGCTGAAGCGGTCGTTCCTACGCCGTCGGGTTTACGGCTGCAGTATGGCGAGATCCGTCATCCGCACTTTGCGCGCGCATTTACGCTTAGCCCGGATTTCGACGTGTCGCGCATCGACGCGCAATTGCGTGACGGTGTGCTCAAGCTGACCATTCCGCGGCGCGATGAAGCGAAGCCTCGTCGAATCGAGGTGTCGGCCGGATAGCAGGAGAAGAAGATGGTCAGCCCACACGAATTTGCAACGTTGATGCTGGTCCGGCACGCGCCGGATCAGCTCGACATGAACCGGGAAGAACTCGACGCGCTGCTCGAGAAGCAGCTCGTGATGCTCGAGCATTCGGCCGGAGGGAATCGGCGCGCGCATCTTACCGATAAGGGGAAGACGTTTTTGAAGGCGATGAGTTCGGGGGAGGTGGGGCGTCGGGCTTCGGGGTGAAGGTCGTGGTTGTGATGCGCCGTTTGCTTGCATGGCGGCGGCGCGTCGTCCTAGGCTAGTTTCCTTGTCCTCCTGCTGCCCGTTGGGCCTTATCGGAAACCGCGGAGCCGGTTCACTGATTGGCGCGATCCACCACGGGCCATTTAACGAACGCAAAAAACCATAGCATGCTCACATTGACGAGCAAGAGGATCAAAAACAGACGTTGATGCCGCCCGCGAGCTTAACGCGGTCGGTCGAGATGTATCGACCCATCGCCGGATCGTAGTACCGATGCCGGTTATAGCTGAGCCCCGTTTCAGGATCATGCTGCTGCCTCTGGAACCGGGGCAGATCGCCTCAATCGCTTACGGGCTCCCTAGATGACCGTACGTAACACCTTCTACGCGGACCCAATCGCAGACGAACGCAAGCGACGCGCCGTTTTTGCAATCGATGGCTACGAATGCTGCACCACCTTCGGAGGTGAATCGGAACGTCGCTTCGGTATTGTCATGCCCCCACTGACTAATGGACAGCTCGCGAACGCCAAGGTGCGCATTGAGGCCGCCGGCGAGCCCGATGGGATCCATCGAGATGAACCGCCCCATCGCCGGATCGTAATACCGATGGCGGTTGTAATGCAGCCCCGTTTCAGCATCCTCCTGCTGCCCCTGAAACGTCTCCTATCGAAACTCGCTGACCTTTTGGACCGCGCCATCGCTCTCGTTGACGCAGATCTGAACATCGCGATCCGATGTTGCCGCAAGAAACGTCAGGCTTCCCTCCATGTAAAGCACGTCGTAGAACATTAACTGGTCGGCCGATGCGGTCCAAACCACTTTGGCCCTCGGCGAACCGTCAGCGTTGACGAGATAAGCCTTGTTGACGCCGCTGTCGTATGGCCCCTCGACCACGGCGATGCCGCTCCCATCTGCCAGAGGCACACCGCAAATACCGGCAGCACTTTGAATTTCCTTCTGCACGCCTCCATCGCGCCAAGCGATTGCAAGAGGCGTGAGGTCTGCAACCGTTCGTCGCGATGGGTTATTGACCTTGTCGTAACCGGGGAACCGATCGACGACATGAAAGTCAGTCACGCTGCCGCTTTTGGTCATTTGATAGCCCTCGGTGGTCCAACCGGAACAAGCTTGGCACGGTCCGCAAAGTTCAGGATTTGCAGTTGACTGCCGCCACCCGGATAAAGTTTGCAACCGCACTTTTGCGGGCCGACAGTACCGCGCTGTACTTGAACGCCTTCGGGAACGTGGAACGTCTGTACATGCGAAACGTCCGACTTGAAGTCTGGCGTTACAGCCAAGTTATTTCGGACATACTCGACGTCGGGGATGTTATCAGTCGTTGCCCATCCACCGGGGCGGGTCTGGCCCGGTGCCATCGCCATCTGAACAGTTAGGCCCCCGGCGGGGACGGGTTCCGACGTCATCGGTGAGTCGGGCATCCACGGATTTGATCCGGTCGGTGCTGGCAATGCCAGCAAGCTACTGCCAGCGAGACCAAGCGGGTCGACCCAACCTATTGGGTTAGCACCATAAGCGTAGATGTTGATGCCGCCACGAAGTTTTATCGGGTCTTGGCTAACGAATCGCCCACTGGTCGGATCGTAATAGCGGTAGCGGTTGTAATGCAGCCCCGTTTCAGCATCCTCCTGCTGCCCCTGAAACCGAATCACATTCCTAGCCACCACCCCCGCCGCCCGCGATGCCTTGGCGATAACCTCCCGCGTCTCACCCCACGCCTTATACGTCGCTTCCCAAACCACGTCGC
>JBQCDS010000295.1:0-3240 GCA_051961035.1 Trinickia sp.
ACGGTCTGGGGCGACACGGTACCTGCGCTCGACGCGGGCGAGGAAGCCGCGCGCTGGTTTTCCGATTTCATGGGCGAGCCCCTGCGCCTGGTGCGCTTCGATCCGGGCAGCGAACGCACCGCGAGCCGTCAATGGACGGGCGATGCGACGGCGTATGTGCGTTTCGACGATGGGTATCCGCTGCTTGTCCTTGGCGAAGCTTCGCTCGCGGATCTGAATGCGCGCTTGGCGGCTAACGGCGTCGATCCGGTCCCGATGGATCGTTTCAGGCCGAACCTGGTGCTGACCGGCATCGAAGCGTACGAAGAGGATTACACGGACGTTTTGCGCATCGCGGCCGGTAACGGCGATGTCGAACTGCGGATCGTCAAGCCGTGTACGCGCTGCCCGATGCCCAACATCGATCAGACGCAAGGCGCGCCCGATGCGCGTTGGCCCACCGAGCCGACGGACACAATGAGCACCTATCGCCGCGATGCGCGCGTGGACGGTGCCGTCACATTCGGGCAGAACGCGATCATCGTCGCCGGCGCGGGCAGCATGTTGGCCGTGGGCCAGACTCTCGAAGCCGAGTTGCGTTTCGAGGCATGAGCGAGACGAACCGATGACCGCTCACTCTGCCGCCACGCGGCGCGCCGCTCCGGTTCCCGAGCACGACGTTCGTTTCGTCGATCTTGCCGACGGGTTACGAATGCCTTACGTCGAGCTCGGCGCGGGCCCGCTGCTGCTGTTCGTCCATGGCTCGCTGTGCGATTACCGATACTGGCAGCCGCAGCTTGCGGGATTGTCGTCGCGCTACCGCTGCGTGGCGGTGAGCCTCACTCATTACTGGCCCTTGGCAGGCTTGCCGCGCACCGTGCCCTTCAGTTGGAGCGCGCATGCGGATGAGCTGGCCGAATTCGTGGAAAAGCTCGGCGGTGGTCCCGCCCATGTCGTGGCGCATTCGCGCGGCGGTGCCGTGGCATTTCAATTTACCGTACGTCATCCGCAGCACGTGCAAACGCTGACGCTTGCCGATCCGGGCGGCCCGCTGTCCGCGTCCGTCCAGCCGCAGGCTGTCTTGCCCGATACCGTCAATCCCCTTCGTGCAAAGGCAGCGCAACTCGTGGAGCAAGGCGATTTGGAAGCCGGGCTGCAATTGTTCGTGGACTCGGTGAGCCGCGTCGGCTCATGGGCAAAGAGCACGCCCGCGTTCCGTGCGATGGCGCTCGACAACGCGCTCACACTGCCGCTGCAGTTTCAAGATCCTCTACCTGCCTATACGCGCGAGCATGCATGGAGTCTGCGATGCCGCACCATGCTCATCGACGGCGAGAAGAGTCCCGAGCTGTTTCGGCGCAACGTGAGTATGCTGGAGGGCTGGTTGCCCGATGTCAGGCGCCACACCATACGCGGTGCGTCCCACGGTATGAACCTCGCGCATCCGAGCGCATTCAATCGCCACATCGACGAATTCATTCGCGACGGCGAGTGAGTACCCTACGCGGGCACCGCGTTTGCACGGCTGGAGTGCGAAGCAAATCGGTTCGCCCTATTCTTTCTTGTACGTGCCGCTTCCTACAATCGAGGCAAGCGGACGGCCGCAAAGCATTGGGGGCTGGCATCAGGCGCTAAGGGGCAGAGGATCTAAGGAGCGAAAGAGCCGAAGCACCTAAGCACCGAGCGCCAACTCCCGTCGACTGGAGCCAGACGATGCTCGATACGGATGCACTGACCGATACCCCCACGCAAACCGGCGCCCCGTTGCATGGCGAACTCGACGCCGCGTTTATCGCGCCCGAGCACCCCTATATCGCGCGCACGAGCCAATACGTGCTCAAATCGGGCGATACGTTCGTCGTGAACGATCCGCTGGGCGATATCAACGGTGTCGACGACGGCATGTTCGTGAACGACACGCGCATGTTGTCGCAGTTGCGCCTGACCTTCGGCGGACGCGCGCCGTCGCTGCTCTCGGGCAATGTCAGCAGCGACAACGCTTCCTTCACCGCCCATTTGACGAATCGTCCCCTGCCGCCGATCGGCGGCGAGGGCACGCCCGAGGGCGTCATCCACGTCGAGCGGTTGCGCGTGCTGTCCGGGACGGTGCTCCATGAAGCCATCACGTTGACGAACTACGGCGTCAGCGATGCCGCCGTGCCGCTCTCGATTTCCTTCGCGGCCGATTTCAAGGACATGTTCGAGGTGCGAGGCCTCAAGCGTGCGCAGCACGGCACGTTCGAGCCGCCCGAAGTGGGGCAGGACGGCGTGAGGCTCGGCTATGTCGGCCTCGATCAAGTGGCGCGGCGTGTCGACATCGCGTTTGCGCCCGCGCCAACCCATCTCTTCGCCGATCGTGCCGATTACACGGTCGATCTGTCGGCGCATGCTTGCGTCTCGATTCACTTGTCCATTGCCGCGCATACGCATGCCGTAGCCGGCTCGCGCGAGGCCGAGCCGGCAAGCGTGCACGTTGCGCAGCCGCCGCACAATCCGCGTCCCGTGCATTTGACGCAGATCGACGCCGTGCGGCCGCGCGTAGGCCGTGCGGCCATGCGCGCCGCGCTGGCCAACGCGCACCTGTCGATGCGCGAACGCCGCCGTACCACCGCGCGGATGCGCTCGAGCAACCCGCTGTTCAACGCGTGGCTCGACCGCTCGTTCGCCGATTTGAGCTTGTTGACGACGGATTTGCCGGAAGGTCCTTACCCCTATGCGGGCATTCCGTGGTTCTCGACACCGTTCGGGCGCGATGCCGTCGTCACGTCGTTGCAGACCTTATGGCTGCAGCCTTGGCTTGCGCGCGGCGTGTTGCGTTTCCTGGCCGCGCATCAGGCGCTCGAAGATTCGAAGTTTCGCGACGCCGCTACCGGCAAGATCATGCACGAGATGCGCAAGAGCGAAATGGCAGCGACGGGCGAGGTGCCGTTCGCGCTGTACTACGGCGGAGTGGATACGACGCCGCTGTTCATCGTGCTCGCGGGAGCGTATGCGGCACGCACGGGAGACCACGCGCTGATTGCCGAACTGTGGCCCGCGCTCGAACGGGCGGCGCAGTGGGTGGCGAAGGTTTGCGACAAGAACATGCACGGGCTCGTCGATTATCGCTGCGAGTCGGACCGTGGGTTGGCCAACCAGGGATGGAAGGACAGCCACGATTCCGTGTTTCACGAGGATGGGCGTTTTCCCGAGGGGCCGATCGCGCTCGTCGAGGTTCAGGCGTATGCCTGTGCCGCCTTCGACACGATGGCGCAATTCGCG
>JBQCDS010000296.1:0-6031 GCA_051961035.1 Trinickia sp.
AATGCGAAATGTTTGATCGAGAGATCGAGCGGGGCCGGCGACGTGACTTGCACAGCGGCCGGGGAGGACGCCGCGCCGACGGCAGAGGCGGCCGGTTCACCCGATGCGGCCGATACGGCCGAAGCCGGCGCCGAAGCTGCGCCCGCGGCCGCAGCCGCAGCCGAGGCTGACGCTCCCGGGCTCGGCTCGCCGGAGACGGCGGGATGCTGCTGCGACGCGAAGGCGCTCGCAATGCTCAACGCGCCCGAGTGTTCGCGCGTCACATGCAACGACGGCTTGTCGAGCCGAATCTCGTCGAATCGATAAACGCCCGCGAACGGCTCGATCCCGGCCGCCGCAACGTGCAGCGCTTGAGCGGAGAAAAACGGCGCCTTCGAACCGTCGACGATCCGAGCGTCCGTCAAATCGGCGGTGCCCGTCACTTTGAGCGTCGGCTTGTTAGCCGATATCAAGAACCGAAGCTCGAGGTCGCCGGCGAGCGTGCCGCTTTGCACTTCGAGCGGCAGCTTCGTCGGCACATAGGAAAGCAGGCGTGGCACGTTCAAGCCGCTGAACGTCAACGTCAAATCCGATTCGCGCGATTTCGCGAACGGTTTGGTTTTGCCGTTGAGCGCGAGCGGGCTACCGTCGATGCGCGCGGAGAAACGCGGATCGACGAAGATGTCGGTTTGCGACGGCAACGTCGCGATGAACGGTACGCCGAGCGAAAGCTGATCGACGACGTGTTGCGCGCCGAGCAACCGGTCGTCGAACGCGACGCGACCGTTCTCGACGGCGATGTTGGACACCGAGAAGAGCGTCGGCCCAGCCTGCGGCTGCGAGGGTTTGGCGAATTTCTCGGCGATGTCGCTGAAGTTGAAGCGCTGGGCGTCGTAGCGAATGACGTTCACGCGGGGCGAATCCACGTGCAACTCGGTGATGATCGGCGCGAAACGCAGCAGCGTCATCCACGAAATGCGCACGATGAGCCGTTCGATCGACGCGAATTCGCCCGTGCCGCCGCGCTCGGCCACATGCACGCCGTCGACTTCGAGCCGCAGCGTGTAGGGATTGAAGGCGACGTGCGCGATCGTGGCGGGCCGATCGAGGGCTTTGCCGAGCTGCTGCTCGGCAATATGCCGAATCAACGGGGGCGCGGCGAAAAAGCCGAGCAGCCCATACAGCGCCACGGCGATCACGACGCCGGTCGCCGTGCGGCGAGCGCCGCGTGATTTCATGTTATCCCGCAGGCGGCTCAGCTTGCCGCCTTTCGGTTCGCTCGTCATCGGACCACTCCCGTCACGCTCGCTCGCCTCACTGCTGGGTTTCAAACTATCGATTCATCGACGCTGGATCGCAGGCGGCGCCCAACTGCCGTCGATTGCCGCCGGCAGCGGCGCATACAGCCGCATGACGAGCTGGAACGGCCCTTCCGGAGCGGGCAGCCAATTCGACAAGCGCGCGCGGCCTGGCGACTTCGACGACACGTAAATATCCAACGACCCGTCGCGGTTGCGGCGCAAACGATCGCGCGAGTTCAGCGAATAATGCGGTACATGCGATACCAGCCTGCCGTCCGGCGTATAGGCAGCGATCGTCCAGTAGGCGCGGGCAGGCGGCAACGCCTTGCGCGTGAAATGCATGACGTAGTGGTTGCTGCCGTCTAGCGGCTTGCCGGCCGCGTCGACGCGCGCGGTGGGACTCACTTCGTCTTTCGATGTCGCGGCACCCGCTTGCGCGAACGTCGTATAGGCCCGCAACGCGTAGTCGTCGCGATAGTTGCCGGTACCGTCGCCGGCCCAATCCCAGCCGTTGGCCGAGATCACGTTCACGGGCGGCACCTGCACGCGCTTGACGCCGTCGGCCACGCCCGCCGCGATCGCACTCGTCGAGCCGTTGGGAAAGCGCACGGCTTCACCCGGCTTCACGCCGATGTCGGCCAGCTCGTTGACCACGTGACTGTCGTCCGGCGATGGCGGATTGTCGCGCATCGCGTCCGCCAGTTTGCTGAAGAACCCATTCGCGTCGAGTTGCAGGACGGCGGCTGCGGTCGTAGACAGGTCGGTCGAGGCGGCGGCGACACCTTCTTGCGAATCGTGCGAGCGACGTTCTCGCTCAGCGATGCGCTCGCGTTTGCCGTGTTTGCCGTGTTTGCCGCGCACGGCACGGCTTGGATGACGGTCGGCCATGTAAGCGGCAAGCGGCTCGATGCGTACCTCGCTCATCAGCCTGCGTGCCGACGGCAGCTCGCGCGCGTCGAGCGCCGCGATGCGCAAGCCGAGCCACAGATTCTTGCTCGGCGCATCGACACGCGCGATGCCCGACGGCAGTTCGCCCTCCCAGCCGGGCGGAACCAGCGCGATCGTCTGCGGCCTCGGCGCACCCGTGTGCGCGTTGCCTCGCGCGCCCGTCGACCAGACGACGTTCGTCCACATGTCGAGCACTCTCGCATCGAGAAAGCGCCCACGGGTATCGGGTACGGAGACGATCACGGGCCCTTGCGACAGATCGAGCCACGCATTCGCCGAGAAGGTATCGACATCGGCGAGCGGCGGCCGTTCGTCACCCGCCGCGATGGTGGCCGGCACGGCGTGCAGCGTGTTGAGCGCCGCGTCGGCATCGGTGCCCGCAGCCGCCAGCATCTGCGCACGCGCCGTCGTCATGACGACGAGCGGGTAGCCGAACACGTACGAATCGACGACTTCATCCTGCGCCCAGCCACTGGCGCTCGCGGGCGGCGGCGCCTTTTGCGGCGCGGCACAACCGGCGAAAGCGATAGCGGCAACGCATGCCAACCAGGGACGCGCCCCCACGGGCAGCAGTGATTTTCGAGTTTTAATTGTCATGGTTACGATCTGTTGTCTAAGCATCAAGCGGCTTACGTCGCCACCTGCGCCGTTGCGCGGCGCTTGATCCGGCCGGGATCCCGCGCTACCTGGATTCGCTTCGAATCTCGAATCTCGAATCGCGAGAGCGTTTTATCGTATCCTCGGCCGCGAAGCAAGAAGCAGCCCCGTTTCGAGGATAAGACGTTGAGGTCGCGTTCGTTCCTTGCTATTGCAGCTACGGCTGTAACAATCTCACTATCTCTCCGCGGCCCGGCTCGCCCCGCCCATCCTGCTCCGCTTAAGCAGGCTTGGTAAAGGACAAAGGGTAAAGGGTAAAGGGTAAAGGGCTTGACCTTCCCATCATGGGAAGGTCGATAGTGGCTTTCATCGCGGCGACCGCCCGCTCCTTATCGTTGTCCTAGCATCATGACCGATCTATCCTCCCCTACCGGAGTCGAGGTATCGACCGCCGAACTCGATATCGAAGGCATGACCTGCGCCTCTTGTGCCGCGCGCGTCGAAAAGGCGCTCTCGCGCGTGCCCGGGGTGACGGGGGCCTCCGTCAACTTGGCGACCGAACGTGCCACGGTGCGTGTTGCCGCACCCCTGGCACCGACCGACGTCCAGCGGTTCGTCGACGCCGTCGTCGACGCCGGCTACCAAGCGCGCCCCATCGCGGGCCAGCAGGACGCAAGCGGCGCTAGCGAGCAGGCACCGGCAAGCGCGGCCGAGACTCGCACGCGGCAAGCGCGGCGCGGGCTCGCCGCCGTCGCGCTATCGGCGGTTCTCAGCGCACCGCTGATGCTGCCGATGTTGACGGCGCCGTTCGGCATGGAGCGAGCGCTGCCCGGCTGGCTGCAGTTCGTGCTGGCCAGCATTGTCCAGTTCGGCTGCGGCGCGCGCTTTTACGTGAGCGCCTATCGCGCCGTGCGAGCCCGTGCCGGCAACATGGATCTGCTCGTGGCGCTCGGGACATCCGCCGCGTATGGCTTGAGCCTCTGGCAGATTATCGTTCGCCCGGGTGACACCATGCACCTGTATTTCGAGGCGTCCGCCGTCGTCATCACACTCGTACGGCTTGGAAAGTGGTTGGAAGCTCGCGCCAAACGAGAAACGACCGACGCGATTCGCGCATTGGCCGCGCTGCGGCCCGATCGGGCCCAAATCAAGGACGAACGCGGCAACGTGCGTGAGGTGCCGCTCGCGCAAGTTCGTGTCGGGAATGTCGTCGTGATCAAGCCGGGCGAACGAGTGCCCGTCGACGGGCTCATCGCTACCGGGCGCACGCACGTCGACGAATCGCTCATCACCGGAGAAAGCCTGCCTGTCGCGAAGGGCCCCGGCGAGCGCGTGACCGCCGGGTCGGTCAACGGCGAGGGGACGCTCGACGTGACGACGACCGCCACCGGCGCGGAGACGACGCTCGCCCGCATCATTCGGCTCGTCGAAAGTGCGCAAGCGGAGAAGGCACCGATTCAACGGCTCGTCGATCGCGTCAGCGCCGTATTCGTGCCGACGATCCTCTTGCTCGCCGCCGCCACGCTTGTGCTGTGGCTGCTTGCAGGCGCATCGGCGCAGACGGCGATTCTCGATGCCGTGTCGGTGCTCGTCATTGCCTGCCCGTGCGCGCTGGGGCTCGCGACGCCGGCCGCGCTCATGGCCGGCACGGGCGTCGCCGCGCGTCATGGGGTGTTGATCAAGGACGCGGAAGCGCTCGAACTCGCGCAGCGCGTATCGATCGTCGCGTTCGACAAGACCGGGACACTGACGCAAGGCAAGCCGAAGCTCGTCGCGTTCGACACGTTCGGCATCTCGCGCGACGCTGGCCTGGCGCTCGCCGCCGCGGTGGAGCGCAATAGCGATCACCCGCTCGCCCGTGCCCTCATCGCCGAGTACGATGCTGCCTTCGAGTCATCGCCCGCGTCGAGCGGAGGCGACGTCAGTGCGGCCCTGCCCGCTGTTGCGCACGCGCAAGCGGTGGCCGGCCGCGGGATGCAGGCGGAGATCGACGGGCGCACGATTTGCGTCGGCAACGGCCGCTGGCTCGGCGAACTCGGCGCCGAGCCGCCGGCTGCGGCCAGCGCACGCGCGCAGCAGTTGGAAGCCGAGGGCAATACCGTCTCTTGGCTCGTACGCGCGGGTGCTTCGGGCGCGCCGGCCGAAACGCTTGCACTGATCGCGTTCGGCGACAGCATCAAGCCGAGCGCCCGAGCCGCTGTCGAACAACTGGCCGCGCGCGGCGTCAAGAGCGTGCTGGTCACGGGCGACAACCGAGGCGCGGCGCAAAGCGTTGCCGCCGCGCTCGGTATCGAAGAGGTCTACGCGCAAGTGCTGCCCGCCGACAAAGCGCAGATCGTCGCGCAGCTCAAAGCACGCGCGGGCGACATCGTTGCCATGGCCGGCGACGGCATCAACGACGCACCGGCGCTTGCCGCCGCCGATATCGGCATCGCGCTCGCGACAGGCACCGATGTGGCGATGCACGCGGCCGGCATCACGCTCATGCGCGGCGATCCGGCGCTCGTGGCCGACGCCATCGACATTTCGCGCCGGACGTACCGGAAAATCCAGCAGAACTTGTTTTGGGCCTTCGTCTACAACTTGATCGGGATTCCGCTTGCCGCGCTTGGGCTCCTCAATCCGATGCTCGCGGGGGCGGCGATGGCATTCTCGAGCGTCAGTGTCGTTGCCAACGCGTTGCTGCTGAAACGGTGGAAGGGTGTCGAGCGGCAGGCGGCCTAGCCCCTGTGCCGCGCCCGAGCGAACCCGGTGCCTTGAGGGGCACCGCGTGCGTGCCCGCAGGATCGATGCCGGCTCAGCGCGCGGCTAGCTTGGCCTGCTCCTTCAAATGATGCTTATGTGAATGCTTCGCCGGCCGTTTGGCGACATGGGCGGCGGACGAGCTGTCCGGCGCCGCCTCGGGCTGCGCGAGCGGCACACCACGCGCGGCCAATGCCGATGTCATGCTGGCCAGACCGGCCAAAGCGGCGCGTTGATCGTTCAAGGCCGATTCAGTTTGCTGTTGCGTCGCTTGCGCGCGATGCGAGAAGCGCACGAGCGCCACCGTCTGGGCAACCGACACTGCGAACAATACCGCCACCCCGGCCGATGACAAGGCTAGCCAGTGCCGCGTGCGCCGCCAGCGCGCGTGCGCGGCGCGCCGCTCTTCCAGCAGCGCCTCTTGCAACGCAGCCACGGTGCCCGCGCGTTCGGCTGGCGGCGCC
>JBQCDS010000297.1:0-5107 GCA_051961035.1 Trinickia sp.
TTTTTAGGGGGGGGGTGGGGGGATGTTAGATATTTTTTTTATATTTTTGGGGGCCCGCGTTAGGGGGCTTTTTTTTTGGTGTGTGTTAAAACCGAGAAAAAAAAACGACGCCGCGGCGTCGCTTTCATTGGCCGACGGCCGCCGCCGTCGGCATGCATCAACGGTTACTTTTGAAACGGGCGGCAAGCTGTTCGGCGCCGCGTCCCAAGATGCCGATATCGGAACCCACGGCCGTGAAGAGGCAGCCAAGTTCGATGTAACGGCGAGCGAAGGTTTCGTTCGGCGTCAGAATGCCCGCCGGTTTGCCCGTGGCGACGATGCGGCGGATCGTATCCTCGATGACCGCTTGCACTTCGGGGTGTCCGATCTCGCCGACATGGCCGAGCGCGGCAGCGAGGTCGCCCGGGCCGATGAAAACACCGTCGACGCCGTCCACCGCGGCGATGCGTTCGAGGTTTTCGAGCCCAAGCCGGCTCTCCACTTGCACGAGCACGCACAGCTCCCGCGCGCAGTGCCGGGTGTACTCGGCGATACGACCGTAGCCGGTTGCACGCGCGCCCGAGGCATAGCCGCGCACGCCTTCGGGCGGATAGCGCGTGAACGCAACGGCGTCCTTGGCCTGCGCCTCGGTTTCGACGTAGGGAATCAAAAGCGTCTGTGCGCCGATATCGAGCAGGCGCTTGATCGTCACCATGTCGTTCCATGGCGGCCGCACGATCGGATGCGTGTCGAAGGCGGCCATCGCTTGCAGCTGGCTATGCACCATCGGCAACTCGTTCGGCGCGTGCTCCATGTCGAGCAAGAGCCAGTCGAAGCCCGCGCCGGCAAGCAGCTCGACCGACGTGTGACTTGCGAGGCTCGACCACAAGCCGATTTGTTGTTCGCGCGCCGCGAGTGCGCGCTTGAAACGGTTCTCGGGGAGTTTCATGGCTGTGTTCCAGTGACGTGGCACGCTGTGAACTGTAGCGCGGTTGGGGTTGCGTGAGTGACCTACCTAACCTACCTAACCTAACGTGACCCGACCTAGCCTAACTTGGCCTTCCCACTTACGATGCGCTCGCTTGCCGCGTGTAGTCGAAACTCGCGAAGCTGCCGCCTTGATAGCGCTGGCCCGTCGCATCGATCGGGTTCGGCTTGCCGACGATTTCGGCCGCGTAGGCTTCGGCGTTTTGCTGCGGTTCATAGCCCAAGCGCGCGGCACCGGCATTGTCCCAGTAGCTGCGCGTATTCGCCGATACGCCCCAGACGACTGCGAAGCCGGTATCGGGCACGTTGATCGAGCGATCGATCAGTTGCACAAGATCGTCGAAGCCGAGCCACGTGCTCAAGTGGCGCAATTGCGTCGGCTTTTCGATGCAACTGCCGATTCGGATGCAAACACTCTCGATGCCGTGCTTGTCCCAGTAAAGGCGAGCAAGACCTTCGCCCCACATCTTGCTGAGACCGTAAAAGCCATCGGGGCGGAAATCGCAGTCGAGCCCCAGCTTCGTTTCCACGGGATGCATGCCGATAGCGTGGTTCGAGCTGGCGAAGACGATGCGCTTCACGCCATGGCGGCGCGCGCCTTCGTACACTTCGACGAGCGCGCGCAGGTTGTTTTCTATGATTTCCGGCAACGGCCGCTCGACGCTCGTGCCGGCCATATGAATCAGCACGTCGACGCCCGCGAGCAGCCGATCGACGATCGCCGGCTCGCGTAGGTCGCCATGCATGACGTCTTCGCCGTCGACGATCGGATCCAGCGGTTTCGTACCGGCGGCCGATCTCAAGTCGACGCCGCGCTCGAGCAGCGCTTTGCGCAATACGCGGCCGAGTTGGCCGGCCGCGCCCGTCAGTGCAACTTTCTTCACGATACAAATCCTTGTCGAAGGGCCTTCAAAGAGGAGCAAGCGCTTTGCATGGATGCATGCCGAGCGCGCGATGGGCAATCACGCGCTGAGTTCACCGCGCGCATCCAGCAGTTCCGGCCGAGGGCCGGACGATACGCCGGGCACGATCAGCTTCCACGCGACGATCGCGCCGACGATATCGAACAGCGCGAGGCAGGCGAACAGCGGGTTGTAGCCGACCGTGCTGGCGAACGCACCGACGATGAGCGAAAAGATCGTTGCGCCGAAGTAGCCGAGCATGCCGGAGAGCCCAGTCGCGGTTGCGACTTCATGCTGACCGAAGACATCCGAGGCCAACGTGAAGAGCGCGCCGGAGAGTGCCTGATGCGCGAACGTGCCGACGCAGAACAGACCGATGGCGACATACGGGCTGACGGCAAGGCCGACGCATGCCGGGCCGATCATCAACACCGCGCCGGTGACGATCACGAGCTTGCGCGAGGTGACGAGCGAGGCGTTGAACCGGCGCATGAAGAACGGCGCGAGATACCCGCCGGCAACGCTTCCGAGATCGGCGGCGAGGAACGGCATCCACGCGAAGAGCGCGATCTCTTTCAGATTCATGTGCCGCACGGTTACCATGTACAGCGGAATCCAGGCACCGAACGTTTGCCATGCCGGCTCCGCCAACATCCGCGCAATGCCGATGCCCCAGAAGCGGCGCGTGCGCACGATGGCGCGCCAAGACGGACGCAGACCCGCTCCGTCCTTCGTCGGTTTGCTTTGGCCTTCGCGGATGTAGGCGAGCTCCGTCCCGCTGATATTCGGATGCTGTTCGGGCGAGCGAAAGAAGACAAGCCATAACGCAACCCAGATCAGCGCGGTGCCGCCCGTGATCACGAACGCCATCTGCCAGTCGTACTTGACGATGCAATAGACGACGAGCGGCGGCGCGAGCATGGCGCCGATCGACGTGCCTGTCGTGAGCCAGCCGGCGGCGATCGAGCGTTCCTTCGCGGGAAACCATTGGCTGACCGTTTTCATGCCGGCCGGGAAGATCGCGGCTTCGCTCACGCCCAGCATCGCGCGGAACGTGGCGAGTGCGGGCCAACTCATCGCAAGACCGTGCAGCATGTTCGATATCGCCCAGGCGAACGCGAAAATCGCGAAACCGATCTTCAAGCCGACAAGGTCGATGACGAAACCGGCCACCGGCTGCGCGAGCGCGTAAGCGGCTTGGAACGCGGTGACGATGTACGAATACTGCTGGGTCGATAGATGCAGCTTCTCGGTGAGCGTCGGCGCGGCGACCGCCAGCGAACTGCGAGCGAGATAGTTGAAAATCATGCCGAGCACGACGAGCCCGACGATCCACCACCGCAATCCCTTGATCGGGCGAGGTTGCATTGCTTGTCTCCTGAGTGCGCCTAATCCGTCTTGCTCGCCTCGGGCGGATGGCGCTGCGCCCTGCCGGCGGGTTGCGCGGGCCTATGCGGTTGCGTTGTTTGTTTGATTTGTTTGGTTTGCTTGGCCCGCTTCGTTGGCTTCGGCCGCCATACCGGGCGCGTAATTCGCCATCAATTCGAGCGCCCGCAAGATCGCCGAATGATCCCAACCCTGGCCGCCGTGCGCGACACACGCGCTGAACAACTGCTGGGTGCTGGCCGTGTTCGGCAGCGCCATGCCGAGGCTGCGCGCGCTTTCGAGCGCCAGATTCAAATCCTTTTGATGCAGCTCGATCCGAAAGCCCGGGTCAAACGTGCGCTGGATCATGCGCTCGCCGTGCACCTCGAGCACGCGCGAGCCGGCGAACCCGCCCATCAGCGCCTCGCGTACTTTCGCCGGATCGGCACCGGCCTTCGCGGCGAACAGCAGCGCTTCGCCGACGGCCTCGATCGTCAGCGCGACGATGATTTGGTTGGCGACCTTGGCGGTTTGACCGTCGCCGTTGCCGCCGACGAGCGTGATGGTGCGGCCCATCAGTTCGAAGAGCGGCTTCGCGCGTTCGAACGCGCTGTGCGGGCCGCCTACCATGATCGTCAGCGTGGCGGCCTTCGCGCCAACTTGCCCGCCCGATACGGGGGCGTCGAGATAGTCGCAACCGAGTGCGTTGATGCGTGCCGCGAATTCGCGCGTCGCGAGCGGCGAGATCGAGCTCATGTCGATCACGAGCTTGCCCGGTGTCAGGCCCGCCGCGACACCGTTTTCGCCGAAGAGGACGTCCTCGACGTTGGGCGTATCGGGCAGCATCGTGATCACGATATCGGCCGCTTGTGTGACCGCCTTCGCGTGGTCGCACACGGTGGCGCCGGCCGCCGTCAATTCGGCGGGCACTTGCCGACGGGTATGGACGAACAGCGCGTGCCCGCCTTTCAGGAGCTGGGCAGCCATGGGCGTGCCCATGATGCCCAAGCCGATGAAGCCGACTTTGCTCATCTTCGTTTTCCTCGGGTGAACACTTGATCGCTCGGTTAGAGATAGTTGGCGGCCCAGCGCAGGCCGGCGGATGTCGTCGTGGCCGGCTTGTACTCGCAGCCGATCCAGCCGTCGTAACCGATTTTCTCGAGATGGGCGAACAGGAACGGGTAGTGGATTTCGCCGGTACCTGGCTCGTGGCGGCCGGGGTTGTCGGCGAGCTGCATATGCGCGATCTTCGGTAAGTGCTTCTCGATCGTCGCGGCCAGCTCGCCCTCCATCCGCTGTGCGTGATAGATGTCGTATTGCACGAACACGTTTTCGCTGCCGCTCGCTTCGATGATCTCGAGCGCTTGCCGCGTGCGGTTCACGTAAAAGCCCGGAATGTCATAGGTGTTGATCGGTTCGATCAACAGCCGGATGCCCTCGGCGGCCAGCGCGCGCGCGGCGAACTTCACATTCGAAACGAAGGTTTCGTGAATCGTTTCGAATGCGATGCCGGCCGGCGCGATACCGGCCAGCACGTTCAGCTGTTTGCAGCCGAGCGCCTGCGCATACTCGATCGCGGTGCCCACGCCGTCCTGGAACTCGCTGACGCGGTCGGGCAAACAGGCGATGCCGCGTTCGCCGCCCGCCCAATCGCCGGCCGGCAGGTTGTGCAGCACTTGTTGCAGGCCGTGCCGATGCAACTGCTCGGCCAGCGCCTGCTTGTCATACGCATAAGGGAACAGGAATTCGACGCCTTTGAAGACGGCTTGGGCCGCTTCGGCGAAACGGCCCAAAAAATCGACCACGCCGAACAACATCATTAAGTTCACACAAATTTTCATCATCTCGAGTCTCTTTAGGATCTAGCATCACCT
>JBQCDS010000298.1:0-3868 GCA_051961035.1 Trinickia sp.
TCGTAACGGTGCCGATCACTCCGGCGAGGAATCGCTCCGGTGTTCACCCGTTTGCGGCGGCGGCACATCTGCCTCGGCGCGCGCCGGTTCCGCGCCTTTGTGTTCGACAGGCGCTGCCGCCTCGGCGTTGGCTTCGCCTGCGTTGGCTCCGCCTGCTGCATTGGCTTAGCCTGCGTTGGCCTCACGGGCGTTCGCCTGGCCGGCGGCTGCCTGAGCCGCATTGCCCTTGCCCTGGTGCGCCTTGCGACGTCCGCCTGGGCCGCCCTTCGCTTGGTTGCGCGCAAACGCGGCGTCGCGCGCCGTGACGGCGCCGGCCGGCTCGCCGGATAGATCGACGCGCGCCGCGCCATCCGTCAGGCAAGCCCAGTAACGGCTGCCTCGGCACCAGGTGCTGACGGCCTCGCGGATCTCGGCCTCGCTCAGTTGCAAATCGGCCGCTTGCGCCATCAAATCCGCGAGGATGCCCACCTTGAGCGGCACTTTCGGGGCCGGATTCTTCGGGAACGCAGCCGGGAAGCGCTTTTGCAGCTTTCCGATCACGCGCACGACGGGGTCGACCGGGGGCGTCTTATCGCCCGACCGCGCCTGGCCGCCGGGCCGTGACGCACGCTCCGCCTTCGCGGGCGCGTGCGCCGCCGGCTTGGCGCCGTGCTTCGGTGCGGGCTTCCCACCCTGCTTCCCACCCTGCTTCGCCGCCGGCGCCGGCTTGCCCGCCGAGCGGTCCTCCTGCGGCTTCTTCAACTTCGCTTCTTTCGTCAGCTGCGCCTTGAGCGCCGCCAGTTGCTCGAAACCCATGCTCTGTCCTGTCACCGCAAACCTGAATCGGACGACAATAGTAGCAGCGTCGCAGCCGAGTTGCCGCTCGGCAGGACATTTATGAGCAATGAGCACCGGCCGGCGCCCGGGCGCACGCGTCGAAGAATCGGCATCTGCCACCCCATCGCGCCCGATGTCGGGGCTATCAGGCGCGCGAGCCGTTCGTCGCCTCGCGCATCGCACGATACTCGCGGCGAACGATGTCCATCAGTTCGGGCACCGATGTCTTCGCGCTGTGCTGCTCGTATGTCACGCGCCCGCGCTGCATCAGCATGATGCGATCGGCGATGTCGAGCGTCTGCGCATAGTTGTGCATGATCATGACGATCGACAGGCCGCCCTTTTCCTTGAGCCGCAGAATCAGATCGATGATGAGCCCGGCCTCGCGCGCGCCCATCGCGGCCAGCGGCTCGTCGAGCAGCAAAATGCGCGCGTTGGAATTGACTGCGCGCGCCACCGCGATGGCCTGCCGCTGGCCACCCGATAAACGCTCGACGGGCATCGTCACCGATGGCACGTGCACGCCGATATCGTCGAGGCACTGCGCCGCTCGCTCGCGCATCGCCCGGTGATTCAGAAAGCGAATCGGCCCGGGATAGACGATCTCGCGATTCAGAAACATGTTGTGGTAGATGCTCAGCGAATTCGCAAGCGCCAGATCTTGGTAGACGCATTCGATGCCGAGCGAGCGCGCGTGATCGACCGAACGCAGCAAGGTCTGCTCGCCGTGAATCGATAGCTCGCCGCTCGATTGCTGATGAAAACCCGTCAGGATCTTGATCAGCGTCGATTTGCCCGCGCCGTTGTCGCCGAGAATGCCGAGAATCTCGCCGTCGTCCAGATGCAGCGACACACCGTCGAGCGCGGTCACCGCACCGAAGCGCTTGACGATGTTGCGCGCTTGCAGCGCCGGCCGCGATTCATTGTGCAGTTCGTTCGCAGGCATCATGACCTCCCTCGTCGGCCAAGCCGTGCCATGTGGATGTTGAAGATCATCGCGGCGAGAATCGCGGCGCCGAGAATGATGTTGAACGTGAAGGCGTTGATACCGATCAGCGTGAAACCGTCGTTCAGCATGCCGAGCACCGCGGCGCCGATCAGCCCGCCGATGATCGTGCCGGAGCCGCCCGTCAGCGGCGTGCCGCCGATCACGGCCGCGGCCACCGCCAGGAACATGATTTGATTTCCGCCCGCCTGCGGATCGATCGATGTGATCCGCACGCCTTCGAGGATGCCGGTGAGGCCTGCCAGTACCGCCGCCAAGATGAAATTACCCAGCTTCAGACGGTTCACGTGAATGCCGGCCTCCGATGCACCGAGCGGATTCGCCCCGCTCGCGACCGTATGCAGTCCCCAGCGCGTGTGCTTGAGCATGATGTGCATCATCAGCGCGATGGCGACGGCCCAGCAAATTTCGCTGTAGCCCCATCCGCCCATGATCGCCGTGAACAACGGGCCGCCCGGCGTCGAGACGGGCGTACCGCGCGAGATCGTCAGCGTGATTCCATTGACGAGAAACAGCGTGCCGAGCGTGGTCACGAACGAGGGCAAGCGTAGGAACACCGTCACCGCACCGTTCACGAAACCCACGACGCCGGCCGCCAGTAAACCGGCCACCACGGCGAGCCACATCGGCGCGCCCGCATCGTGCGCGAACACCATCATGAACGGTGCGAACGCGAACACCATTCCGGCCGAGAGGTCGATCTCGCCCCCGATCATCAGCATGACTTCGCCGAACGCGATGATCGCGGCAGGCGCCACGAACTGCGACAAGTTTTGCAGGCTCGCGCTCGTCAGCAGGAAATCGTGATTGGCCGCTTCGAAATACGCGCCGACCGCGACGGCGACGAGCAAGATCCGCAACTCGGCCGACCACGCAAAACCGCCGAACCTCGCGCGCGGGCGCGAGGCGACGGGACGGCCATGCCCTTCATTCACGCCATCGCTCATGACTTGATCGCACCCGAGCGCGGCACGATCTGCGCCTTGGTGCTCTTGCCTTCATAACGAGTGGACGTATTCAAGTACGGATCGACCGTCGATTTCGTCACGAACTTGAGCCCAGTGTTGATATTCGCCGGACCGACGAGGCCGCCCGACACCAAATACGTGAATGCTTCCATCACGGTATAGAACCCTTGCACGTACGGCTGCTGGTCGATCGTGAAATCGAGAAAGCCGTCGTGAATCAGTTGGATCGTCGTCGGCAACAGATCGAAGCCGCCGCCGTGCACCCCCTTCTCGGGCAGCTTCGACTCCTTCATGACCTGCGCGACACCTTGGGTGCTGCCCGCATCGACGGCAAACATACCCTTCAAATCTTGATGGCCTAGGTAAAACGACTTGATCTTCGAAAGCTCTTCGTTGACGGTGGCCCCGGTCGCGATCGTTTGCGTTTCGATCTTCTTGCCCGATTTCTTGATCGCATCGATCGCGCCATCGAGCCGCGGCTGAATGTTCAGCTGCCCCGGCGTCGCGATGAACAGGGCAACGAGGCCGCTGTCGATGAGGCTCGCGATGCGCTCGCCCATCTGATAACCCGAAAGATACAAATCCTGGCCGATGTAGGCAAGCCGCGCATTGCTGCTGCCGCGCGGTGCGTCCGCGTTGTAGGCGAATACCGGAATGCCGGCGTCGAGCGCCTTTTCGATCGGCTTGTCGAAGGCTTTCGGATCGACGATCGGCACCGCGATCGCATCGGCCTTGGCCGCGATCGCCGCGTTCATCGCATTGACCATCTCGCCGACATCCGCATTGGCCGAGCCCGTCCACTGGTAATCCATGTTGAACGTCGCGCAGGCGTCTTGGATCCCGTATTGCGTCGGAACGAAGAACGGGTTGGTCGTGACGTGATTGACGAAAACGATCTTCCAGCGTTTGTGCGCCGGAAACGACGCCTCGGCGGCTTGCGCGGGCGTCACCATGCCGCCCATCATCGCCAGCGCGGCGCCGAGCCCGGCGCCCTGCAAAAGCCCACGTCGCATGCGGTTCGTCATGCCGTCGCCGGCCTGCTCTTGCAACTGATCCTGCGTATCGTCTCGCTCGCTCG
>JBQCDS010000299.1:0-3631 GCA_051961035.1 Trinickia sp.
AGGGCGGCGGGCGCAATATCGCCGACACGCGCCCCGGCGTCGGACAAATGGCGCAGCCTAATCCGCCGGTGCCGACGGTGGCACCGCAGCTCGCCTCGGACGAATTGCAGCGGTTGCAGCAGTTGAAGCAGAAACTGACTTCGCTGATCGAGCATGTGCCTGCGCTCAATGCGTACAAGGATCAGATCCGGATTTCGATTACGAGCGAAGGGCTGCGCATCGAGATCGTCGATTCCCAGAAGCGGCCGATGTTCGCGTCCGGAAGTGCGCACATGCAGCCGTATGCGGTCACGATCCTCACGCAGATCGGCGCGGCGCTGAACGACGTCGAGAATCACATTTCGATCGCGGGGCACACCGACGATGTCGCCTACCAAGGCAGCGAGGACGGCTATACGAACTGGGAGCTGTCGTCGGATCGCGCGAACGCCGCGCGCCGCGCACTCGTCGCGGGCGGCTTGCACCCTGAGAAGGTGCTGCAAGTGCGGGGCCTGGCGGATGTCCTGCCGCTGCAAGGCAACGATCCGAATGCGCCGACCAATCGCCGCATCAGCATTCTCGTCATGAATCGAGCAGCCGAGATGGCGTTTTATCGCGATGGTGGCCGCACGTCGACGATCAACGACGCGATGCCTGCCGTGCCGTCGCTGCAAAACGCGGTGAAGCCTATTGCGATGCGGCCGGCGTCGGGTGCGGCGAACGCGTCGTAAGCGGCGCGGTGGCGTGATGCTGGCTCGCTGGGCGCGGCCCGCACTCGCACATTGAAAAGCAGCACGGGCCGCTCGGCCCGCTGCCCGAGCGCTTTGGGAACCGCTACGTCGCGAGCGGCGTCTTCCCCGAAAATCGTTCCAAGCACCCCTGCAACACTGCTTCGACGGGTGCGGACCAGTTGCCGGCTCGCGGCTGGCGGAAGACCCGCATCGTGCCGGGATACCACGGTGAATCGCTGCGTTCATGCAGCCAGCGCCAATCGGGATCGTGATACGGCAGCAGCACCCAGCATGGTATGCCGAGCGAGGCGGCCAAATGCGCCGTCGACGTATCGACGCTCACGACAAGATCGAGTTGCGCGATCAGGGCGGCCGTATCCGCGAAGTCGGTTAGCTCGTGTCCCAGCGTGAGCAGCGGCTGAAATGCGTGCGGCTGCCGTGCTTCGTCTTCGTATTGCCCCTTTTGCATGCTGATAAACGACGCGCCAGGAATGCTCCAAAGCGGCAGCAGCAACGACAGCGAATTCAGCGAGCGATGCGCATCGTTGTGATGGCGCGGATTGCCCTTCCACACCAAGCCGATTCGCGGCCCCGGCGGCAGGCTGCTTAGCCGCGCTCGCCAGTACGCCGCTCGCGCGCTGTCCACGCGGAAGTCGTTCGCGGGCGGGATGGTTTCCAGCTTCGTGCCCAAATGCGCCGGCGCGCTCAGCAGGCTTGTCCAGCAGTCGTAATCGCCGTACTTCGCCGTGGCCGCATCGTGCGTGAGCAACGCATCGAGGCCGTCGACGTTGTCGAACAAGCGATGCAGCGATGCGGCGCACACCATGTCGATGCGCTTGGCCCCGGCGGCTTTGAGCAGCGGCAGATAGCGGCCGAACTGAATCACATCGCCGAGCCCATCCTCCTGCCAAACGAGCAACGAACGGCCTTCGAGCGATTCGCCCTGCCATTGCGGCAGCGGTATCGTCGCTTTCGTTTTGCAGTGGAGAAAACGCGGCAACGCATAGCGCGATTCGAATAGACGCCAGCCTTCCTCGAACTGTCCAAGGCTCAGCAGCAGCGTGCCGAGGCCGAATTGCGCGTCGAAATAATCGGGCTCGAGTTCGAGCGCGCGACGGTAGTGCGGCTCGGCTTCGCGCGGACGATCGAGTGCCCGCAGCACGGTGGCAAGGTTGTAATGGCTCGGTGCCGCATTCGGATCGAGCGCGAGTGCTTGACGGTAGATGTCGGCCGCTTCCTGCGCGCGCCCCGATTGCTGAAGCACGTTGCCAAGGTTGTTGTAAGCCGGGCCTGCATCCGGGCGCAGCTTCACTACCTCGCGATAGGCCGCTTCGGCTTCGATAAAACGAGCGGATTGCTCAAGCACGACGCCTAAGTTGAAATGAGCGTCGGCATAATCGGCGCGCTTCGCAATCGCCGTGCGCAGCGTGGCTTCGGCTTCGGGCAGGCGCCCTAAGTCGCGCAGCACGCATGCAACATCGACCTGCGCCTCCACGTAATCGGGGCGGATCGTGACGGCCAAATGCGAGGCGAGCGCCGCCTCCGGCAGACGCTGCTGTGCATAGAGCGCACGGCCGAGATTCGCCAGTGCGTCGGCGTCTTGCGCTTGCAGCGTCAAGGCTTGCTTGTACGCGTGCTCGGCGTCGACGAAACGGCTTTGCTGCATGAGCAGGTTGCCGAGGAGCTTGTGCGCCTCCGGCCGATCGGGGCGCAGTGCGCCATAGGCGCGGTAAGCGGCTTCGGCGTCGAGCAAGTCGCCGCGCTGATGCAGCATTAGCGCGAGGACGAGCTGGGCGTCGGCATCGGCCGGGTGCGGCGCAAGCTGTGCGCGCAAGGCGTCGACGGCACCCGCAAGACGGCTGGCACCATGCACCTGCCGGGCGAGCGTCAGCGTGAGCGCGGTTTCCGGTGTGCCGTCTGCCGTGGACATAGGTGTCGGAGTTTCGGACATTGAAAGAGCTTACAGTGAGCGCGCAACCTGCAAACGGTGGAACAGCAGGCACCGATCCGCCTTATTCCGACGATGGGCGGGCCGGCTCCCCATGCTTGTGCATTGCCACAATTGGCCGCAAATTCCCGCTCTGTTCCCGCAATTGGCCGGCGAAACGATTCGCTACCCTTACAACCTGAAAAAGAACGCGTGAACGCCGCTCCGATGAATGCGGGAAACCCATTGCGCCGTTGCAGTCGCGGTCAAGTGATCGCTTGCGGCGCTTAGCCGGCCACGGCCTGTACAACGTATGGAAACAAGCAAGCAATCCACGATTCGAATCGATGCAAACGGAGAATCGGTCTCGGTCACGACGGCGCTTTCCTTGGATGATCTCGACAAGAACGGCCTTGGCTGGTGCGAACCCGTCAAAGCATTGCAGGCGGAAGCGAGCCCCCTCGTTCACATCGGGACCTATCTGAATATCGCGCAGATCTGCCTGGAGAACGGGAGGATCATCGAGAAGCTCGGTGCGTTGCGCCGTGTCGCGCGCCAATTCGGGCGTAATCTCGGCAACGTTTCGCAGCGAATCGAAGCGCTCGCGACCGGCCGTTTGCCCATGCCCGCGTTGCCCACTGGCTGGTCGATCGTGGCGGCGGATCGCGACGAGCGCGAATTCAAGGCGTTGGCTGGTATCGAAGGCGCGATCTACTCGAATTTCTGGCATCCCGGCGCGAAGTACGGCGGCTTGACGGGCACGCCCGGCCTCGAAGGAATGGCGCCCGATCCGGCGTTGGACAACGCCTCCTTTCACGTCTGCTTCGAGGGCGCGGTGGTCGCGACGGTCCCCGTCGTCGTCGATGCAACCCACTCGGCGGCGTGGGTGACGAATCATCCCTCGTCGGGCTACATGCCGATCGAGGTGCATTTTGCCGATGCGGCCGTGGATAGAAGCGAAGTCTATCGGGTTGTCGTGGCTTATCTGAAGCAC
>JBQCDS010000300.1:0-6727 GCA_051961035.1 Trinickia sp.
GTGATTGAAGCTCATGGCGTTCTCTTCAGGAAATGGAAAGGGGAAACGAAAAGGCTCGCGCCGCCGAATGCGGCAGCGGTGCATGGCTGCTCAGGAAACGCTTGACCCACGGCCAAGCGCGCTAACGAAGCAGGCGGCAAGCATTGCGCGCCATTATAGCCGAGGGGCGCGTGCCGACCGCATGCCGCCCACGTAGCAACCGCATGCCCACGTGCAGCCGTTAACGCGCCATAATCGCTGGTACCGGTTCACCCCACGAAGAGAAAACCCGACACGAGGGTTAGGACGCGACGCTCGGCCTTTTGAGCCTTTCGGGCCGTTTGGGTGGCCGGCGCGGCCACAATTTTTTACTATTAGGAATGTGCCCTCTGTAACGTTTCGACTGAACGGTTCTGACTCATCAACGAGGAGCCCTGCATGGAAGAAGCGAAGCACTACATCGGGGGCGGCTGGTCTACCCCGGCCGCCAACGAGTCGATCGACGTGATCGACCCGTCCGACGGACAGCCGTTCACGCGCATTGCGCGCGGCAACGCCGCCGATATCGAGCAGGCGGTCGCCGCCGCCCGCACCGCCTGCGACGGCGCGTGGGGGCAGATCAGCGCCGCCGAGCGCGGGCGCGTGCTTTACCGGCTCTCGATGCTGATCGCGGCTTGCGGCGACGAGCTCGCGCAGCTCGAGGCGCGCGACACGGGCAAGCCGCTGCGCGAGGCGCGCGCCGATGCGGCGGCCCTCGCCCGCTACTTCGAGTTCTATGCAGGTGCGTGCGACAAGCTGCATGGCGAGACGCTCCCCTATCAATCGGGCTACACGGTGATGACCGTGCGCGAGCCGCACGGGGTAACCGGCCATATCGTGCCGTGGAATTATCCGATGCAGATTTTCGGGCGCAGCGTCGGCGCGGCGCTCGCCGCCGGCAACGCGTGCGTCGTCAAACCGTCGGAAGACGCCTGCCTCTCGCTGCTGCGCGTGGCCGCGCTCTCGGCCGAAGCCGGCTTGCCCCCGGGCGCGCTCAATGTCGTGACGGGTTACGGCACGGAAGCCGGCGCGGCGCTCGCGCGCCATCCGGCTGTCGATCACGTGTCGTTCACGGGTTCGCCGAGCGTGGGCACGCTCGTGTCTCAACTGGCTGCCGAACATCACGCGCCCGTTACGCTCGAGCTGGGCGGCAAGTCGCCGCAAATCGTATTCGCCGACGCGGACCTCGACGCCGCGCTGCCCACGCTCATGGCCGCCATCGTGCAAAACGCCGGGCAAACGTGTTCCGCCGGCAGCCGCGTGCTGATTGAGCGCGCGGTCTATCAGCCGCTCATCGAGCGTTTGGCCGCCGCTTTCCGTGCATTGCGAGTCGGTCCGAGTACACGCAATCTCGACTGCGGGCCGCTCATCAACGACAGACAACACCGGCGAGTAGCCCAGTTCGTTGCCGATGCGGAGCGTGACGGCGTTCGTCTGGCCGCTTGCGGCGAAGTCGTTGCCGACGCGCCGCGCGGCGGGTTCTACCAAGCGCCCGCGTTGTTCGTCGATGTGCCCGCCGAACATCGCCTCGCGCAAGAGGAAATCTTCGGGCCGGTGCTCGCCGCGCTGCCGTTCGACGATGAACAGCACGCGTTGGCGCTCGCGAACGGCACGCGCTATGGCCTAGTCGCCGGTGTCTGGACGCGCGACGGCGCGCGTCAGTTGCGCCTTGCACGCCGCTTGCGCGCAGGCCAGGTCTTCATCAACAACTATGGTGCCGGCGGTGGCGTCGAACTGCCCTTCGGCGGCACGGGCCGCTCGGGCCACGGGCGCGAGAAAGGATTCGAGGCGCTTTACGGTTTCACGACACTCAAGACGATCGCGATTCGACACGGCATAGAAAACGCATAGCCAGATCGAAGAGCCAACAAGGCCGATAAGGCCAGGAGGAAGACATGCGGTTAGAAGGCAAAACAGCGGTTGTCACGGGCGCCGGCTCGGGCTTCGGCGAGGGTATCGCCAAGACATTCGCCCGCGAGGGCGCGAATGTCGTCGTCAACGATTTGAATGGAGCCGCCGCCGAACGCGTCGCGAGCGACATCGCCCTTGCGGGCGGCCGCGCGATCTCCGTGACGGGCGACGTCACGCGAATCGACGATTGGCATGCGCTGCGCCAAGCGGCGATCGACGATTTCGGCAGCGTGCAGATCGTGGTGAACAACGCCGGGACGACACATCGCAACAAGCCGGTCATGGAAGTGACGGAAGCCGAGTTCGATCGCGTCTATGCCGTCAACGTCAAAAGCATCTACTGGAGCGTGCAGGCGTTCGTGCCGTATTTCCGCGAGCAAGGCGGCGGTACGTTCGTCAACATCGCGTCGACGGCCGGCGTGCGTCCGCGCCCGGGCCTGGTTTGGTACAACGGCAGCAAGGGCGCCGTCATCGTCGCGAGCCGCGCGCTCGCCGCCGAACTCGGCCCCGACCGCATCCGCGTGAACTGCGTGAACCCCGTCATCGGCGAAACCGCGCTGCTCACCGAATTCATGGGCTGCGAGGACACCCCCGAAAACCGCAAGCGCTTTCTAGCCGGCATTCCGCTCGGACGCTTTTCGACGCCGCAGGACGTCGCGAACGCCACGCTCTATCTCGCCTCCGACGAAGCCGCGTTCATCACCGGCGTCAGCCTCGAAGTGGACGGCGGACGCTGCGTCTGACCGCTAGCGTGACGCGCCTTTCCCCCGCAGTACAACACGAAGACAGCGAAGAGAACGAACACCAAGAACCCAACCAACAGGAGACAACCTGGCCAGTCCCAACCCCACCGATCCCAGTGCGATGCCCGGTGCCAACGCATCGCCGTCGAGCGTCGAAGCCGCCATCTACCGCAAGGTGTCGTGGCGGCTGCTGCCGCTTCTGCTCGTTTGCTACCTCGTCGCTTACCTCGATCGCGTCAACGTCGGCTTCGCCAAACTGCAAATTGCGCAAAAACTGCACTTGAGCGACGCGGTCTATTGCCTCGGCGCGGGGATCTTCTTTCTCGGCTATTTCCTGTTCGAAATTCCGAGCAATTTGATTCTCCATCGCGTCGGCGCGCGGCTGTGGATCGCGCGAATCATGGTGTCGTGGGGCGTGATCTCGATCCTGACCATGTTCGTCACCACGCCCGCCATGTTCTACGCGATGCGGTTCTTGCTCGGGCTCGCGGAAGCCGGCTTCTTCCCCGGAATCATCCTTTATCTGACCTACTGGTATCCCGCGCATCGGCGCGGACGCATGACGACGTGGTTCATGACGGCCGTGGCGCTGTCGGGTGTGGTCGGCGGCCCTGTCTCCGGCTACATTCTCAAGAGCTTCGATGGCCTGAACGGCTGGCAAGGCTGGCAATGGCTGTTCTTGCTCGAAGGGTTGCCGTCGGTGCTGGCCGGCGTGGCCGTCTTCTTTCTGCTCGACGACCGTATCGCGAATGCAGCTTGGCTGAGCCCTGCGGAGAAGCAACTGCTCGCACGCAACATCGACACCGAGCAAGCCGGCAAGGAAGACATGCCGCTTGGCACCGTGCTCAAAAGCGGGCGCGTATGGCTCATGAGCGCCATTTATCTGTCGTTCGTCATGGGGCTGTACGGCGTCAGCTTTTGGCTGCCGACGATCATCAAGGCCACGGGCGTGAAGGATTCGTTCACGATCGGGCTGCTGGCGGCGATTCCGTTCGCGGTGGCCGTCGTCGCGATGCTCGTCGTCGCGCGCAGCGCCGATAAGCTGCGCGAGCGGCGCTGGCACGTTGCCGTGCCGGGCCTCGCGGGCGCGCTCGGGCTCGTGCTCTCCGTCTGGTGGGCGCACGACACGACGCTCGCGATGGCGGCGCTCACGCTCGCCACGGCCGGCATCATCACGGCATTGCCGCTCTTCTGGAGCCTGCCGACGGCGTTCCTCGCGGGTGCCGGCGCGGCGGCCGGCATCGCCATGGTGAACTCGATCGGCAACCTCGCCGGGTTCCTGAGCCCCTACGCGGTGGGTTGGCTCAAACAGACGACGGGCGCGAACGATTCGGGGATGTATCTGCTTGCCGTGTGCATGGTGCTCGGCGCCGTGCTCGCGCTCAGCGTGCCGGCGCGGCTCGTCAACAAGTAACGGAACACACAAGAGCGAAGCGCGCGCCGCCCGAAGCTGGGCGGCGCGCGGATTCAGACGATTTTCATTGCGAGGGCGCTGGCACGATAGTGCTCGGCGGCGCGCTCGCTGTCGCCTAGTTCGTCGAACAACCGCGCGAGCGAGCGGTGCGTGCGGATGACGAGTGCATCGTTGTCGCCGGCCAGGCGCAGCGCCGATTCGAGGAACGATTGCGCCTTGCCCCATAGCTGCTGATGCAAGCACAAGCGACCGAGCGCGAACATCAAATCGGGATCCTCGGGGCGTTCCTTGCGCCATGCTTCGGCTTTTTGAATCAGCGGCAAGGCGTCGGCTTGCGCGGTTTCCGGATACCGGCGCAAGAGCCGCGCATCCCAGTTGTGAGCCAGCGCTTCCTCGACGATCTTTCGGGCCTCCTGCTGGCGGTTCAGCGCAATCAGCAACTCGGCGGCCAGATCGGCCAGGCGCGGCGATTGGCGCTCGGCGCCCGCCAGTGAGTTCCACAGCGCGAGCAGCGCATCGGGGTCATGTCGACGATCGCGCAGCAAATGTTCCGCGGCTTGCTGGCGCAGGCGCACCGCCACGGCCGGATGCAGCGCCTCACGCTTTTCCAGCGTCTTGACGAGTTTGAGCACCTCGGCCCAATTCTTGAGCTGCTGCTGCGCGCGCAGGGCGATCTGCTGCGCATGGATTCGGCGCGTGCCTTGCGCGCGCATCTCCGTCAACGCGTTCAACGCGCCATCCGGGTCGCGGCCGTCGGCGCGCATGTCCGCGCTGGCCATCAATCGCGCATCCTGCCAATCGGGCGCGTCGATCGCGCCGAGCCACTCGTCGCGGCGCACGTACTCGCGCATCCGGTGCGCGGCAACGGCGGCGATGAGACCGGCCGCGCCCTTGTTCGATTCGAGCGTCAGCGCCTCGCGTGCCGCCTTCTCCGCACGCGAAAACCGCCCCGCGTAGAGATTGGCGATCGCCTCGCGCAACGCCGCGTGGGCCTTCGCTTCCTTCGAGCGAACGCGGTAGCGGCCCACGCGCTGCGGCATCGTCCAGACGTTGCGCGCGACGCGGATCAACGCATAGAGCACGATGAAGAGCGCGATCACGCCCACGATGACGAGATTGAGCGAGAGATCGATGCGATACGGCGGATAGACGATCAGCACTTGGCCGGCATCAAAATGGCCGACCGTCGCCAGCACCACCGCGAGCACGAAGAGCAAAGCAAGCCACAGGAGTCCTCTGAGCGCCATCATCAGCCCCGGCTCTTGTAGTTGTGAACGGCTTGCAGGCTCGTATTCAAATTCGGTATCTCGACGGTGGCGGCGCCTTTCTCGACATCCTTGATCGCCGCCCGAACGGTCTGCGTCCGCTTGGACGCGCCGTCGAAGTAGCGCCCAAGCGCTGCATCCGCCGCATTCAGATCCGATTCGAGCGTGGCTTGGTTGCGCGAGAGCAACCCCAAGCGGGCCGACAATAGCCGAAGCTTGACGTTGTCGCGGATGAACTCGCCCTGCTGGGGCGAGTTGAGCATCGCGTCGGCGTTGTCCAGCCGGCGTACCTCCACGAGGCTCCTCAATTCATTGCCCGCCGCACGCGAGAACACACGCCACCAACGCGCGACGCGCGATTCGACGGTCACGGCACCGCTCGCGGGGGCCGGGGCGGAGGCGGCCGCCGGCGCTTGCACGTGGGCGCTCGGTGCTTCGCCCAGCAGCGGAAGCGTGTCGACCTGCGCGATGGCGTCGTCGAGCTTGATGGCGAGCCCGGTCAGATCGGTGGAAGGCGCGGCCTTGAATTTGTCGATGTCTTGCGCGATCGCGCGCCGCACGACCAGCGCTTGCGCATTGGACGAGGCGGCCAGACGTGCATCGGCGCTTTGCAGCGCGAACAGCGCAAGCTGCGTATTGCCGGTGAGCTGCAGTTGCTCGCTCGCGCTCGAGAGAACCTGCTCCACTTCGGCGAGCGTCCAATCGTCACGATTGCTGGCCAGGCTTTGGTACTGCTGTTGCAAGGCCTGCTGCGCCGTTTGCGCATCGGCCAGCTTGCCTTGCAACTGCATCAGTTGGGTGTCGGCCTGACGGGCCGCTGCCGCTGCCTGGTCGGCCTTCGTGCGCAATTCGGCCGTTTGCGCGTCGAGCGTCTGCTGCCGCGCCGCGAGCCGGCTATCGAGCCGATCGAGCTTGCGATTGAGCGCAAACGCGGCGATCCCTGTCGCCACCGCGAGCAAGATGACGACGATCCAGACGAGCGCGCCGCCGCGGCGGCGGGGCGCGTCGTAGACAGCCGGCGCCGGCGGCGGGAACGGCGGCTGTGCTGCCGGCTGGAACGAGGCGGAAGACGATTCTTGGTTCGTATCTGTCATGCGCGGATGAGTCGAGGAGAGAGCTGCGGCCATATTGGCCGCGGGCGGTTGTTCGAGCGAAGCGCGAGACGATGCGGATAAAGCGCGCAAGGCCGCGAGGATGCGCGCATCGCCGGGGCCGGATGTCGTAATCGTATCAAAACCCACCGCCCTTGCCGTCTCGGCGATGCGCGGGTGGGGCGCGACGAGCGGCGCATGCCGCAATGCGTCGCGCTCGGTGCTGTCGAGCGATGCGCGGGCGAGTGCGACGAGGTTGCGCACCCCTTCGGAACTCGTGAGCAG
>JBQCDS010000301.1:0-8380 GCA_051961035.1 Trinickia sp.
CCTGCAAATCAGGCAGCAGCACGCGCGCGGCCGCGTCAGCCGGTTTTTGTTCCGGCTCGATGTCCAGCACATCGCCGAGGCGCTCCATTGCCACTGCTGCATCGTTCATGAGACTCCATAGGCCGACGAGGCCCATCATCGGCGCGAGCACGCTCCCCATGAATGCGTTGAATGCGATGAGTTGGCCGATGGAAAGCTCTTGGGCGAGCACCAGCTTGGCGCCGGCCCAAAGGATCACGATCGTCGTGGCCGCATTGAGCAGTTGGCTCCCGAACGCGACAAAGATGTGAAACGATTGCGCCCGGTACTGCACGTCGAGCGCCTTCGCATACTTGCGCTCCCACTTGAGCCGCACGGGCCGCTCGATACCCATGCCCTTCACCGTTTCTATGCCGCCAAGCGTCTCCATGAGAAACGACTTCGCCTCGGTCGAGGCCGCGAAAACGTCGCGCGCCAGCCGCTTGATTCGCGGCGTCGAAAGGGCGGTCAGCGCCAGGATCGGCACGACAAAAGCGATCAACAGCAAGGTGAGCTTCACGTTGTAGAGAAACATGACCGTGAAGTAGATGACGATCATGAGCAAATTGAGCACCGTCGTCACCGTCGATTCCGTCAAAAACGCGCGGATCGTCTGGTTCTCCTGAAAGCGCGCAAAAACATCGCCGGTTTTTCGCTTGGCAAAGAACCCGAGCGGCAGCGACATCGTGTGCTTGAAAAACTGCGACATCATCGAAAAATCGAGACTACGCACCATGAAGTTGGATAGATACGCGCGAATCGTCGTCATCAACTGGGAAAACAGATTGGAGATGACAAGGCCGATGATCAGCACATTGAGCAGCCCCACGTTTTGATGCACGACAACGCCGTCCAAAATGTTTTGAATGATGAGCGGTGGGACGATGCCGAGCACTTGAATCACAAATGTCGCCAGGAACAAGTGCCCCAGGATTTTCTTGTATGGCCTCAAATAGCCGATGAAACGCAACCACGGCGAGCGCGCCTCCTGTGCCTTGCCGGTTGCCTCGCCTGCGGTAAAAAGCAGGCAAGTTCCGCTCCAGCCACGCTCGAATTCCTCGACACTGAGCTTGCGAAAGCCAAGCGCCGGATCCGCGATGCGCACCCAGCGCTTCGACATCCCATAGATGACAACGTAGTGATAGCCCTCCCAATGCGCTATGAACGGCAACTCGAAATCGAGCATCGCATCGAAAGTGCATTGAACGCCGCGTGCCGAAAGGCCCAGTGATTCCCCCGCGCGGGCGAGGCTATCGAGCGTCGCGCCTTCCGCCGTGACATTGGCGAGCTCGCGCAGCTTGCCAAGCGTCATCGCGATGCCGTGATGGCGGCAGATCATCGCGAGGCACGCGGCGCCGCAATCCATCTCCTCGGCCTGCTCGACCAGCGCAAAGCGCTTGACGAGCTTCGCCCCCATTTCATCGCGTGCATGGAGATCGAGCGTGACCGGACGCTTGCGACGCTCGGCCAGTAGCTTGTGCCGTTGCAGCTCGCGATCCATGAAGCGAATGCGCTCCTCGAGCACTTCGCGCAGCTTCGGATTGCGCTCGAGCATGAAATGCAACGTCTTCTCGGGAATCACGAGAAGTCGTACCTCGGTGACGGCCGTCACCGTCGCTTGCTGGTCCTGCCGCAGTACACAAACGCGTTCGCCGAAAATCGCACCGGCCCCAAGCGTGGCGAGCGAATACTCGTTTCCATCGGCGCTATAAGTCACGCGCACCTCGCCGTGCCTCACCACGTATAGCCGCGTGTCCTCACGTGCGCCTTGCTCGAGGATCGTCTTGCCGGCCGCCACACGCTTGACGCCGACGCTCGAGACATATTGCTCGAGCTCGGCGCGCGTAAGCTTGCCGCGCAAGTCGAATAGCCGCGCGACGAATCCACCGGCCGAGCTGATCGCCACATAGCTCATGACGAATGAGCGCGCCGCTTCATTGAGTGCGAGCTCGGACTCGATCGCCGTGCGCGGGATGAAAATGAGCTCTGCTTTGGACGACGCGCGCGCCGAAGCCTCGCTCCAGTGATCGCGCAACATCGCAATTTCGCCGAATGCTTCTCCCGCCTTTCTCACGCCAAGACTCGTTTCCTTACCGTTTTCCTCCGTGAAAAGCCGCACAGCGCCCGTGCGCACCACGACGAGTCCCTCGCTGCGCTCCCCGATGCGGCATACGGTATCGCCGAAGCCGAATGCGCGCAGCTCGGCGGCGCCCGCTAAGCGCTCGAGCGCATCACGTGTGAAGAGCGACAACGGCTCCACCGTCGACAAAAAATCCGCCAAGGATTGAGCGGCGGCCGGCGCGGGTGCTTGCGCGTCCATGGGTTTGCCCTCGCGTTCTCGTCAGCGCGCTTCGATAATGTGTTCTTGCGCCCGTGCGGCGAGCCACTCCTCGCGCAGGATGCGCCGCACTTCGGAAGCGACATCCGCATCGAGCGTCGCCGGGTATTTCGCCGTCACCGAAAATATTTCGTAGAACGACTCGTCCGGCGCTGCGAACGGCCCGATCAGATCGCCGGCCCGCGCGTTGAAAACCTTCGCTTCGATATCCGTCTTCAGCGATCCGCGCAACACTTTTCCGATCACGCCGCCTCGCTCGCGCGTATCGGCAATGGAATGCTCGCGCGCCATGTCGGCGAAGCTGTCGGGATCGTCGACGAGAATCGACATCATCTCTCGCGCCTGGCCCTCCGATTCGAGCACGATATGGCTTACCTCGACACAATCGAACTTCGGCGAGTTGAGCTTGAAGTAGGTTTGCACGGCCTCATCGCTGGCGATCTCGGCGAGCATCTTTTCTTGATACACCGTGTCGGTGACATAGGCTTCGAACTCGTCGAGGCTCACGCCGAACGCGTCGAGAAACCGATTCATGTCGGCCGCGCGATGCAGGCCGCGCACGCGGCGGAACTGATCCGCATGCGCCTGTATCTCTTCAGTCGATACGCGCAAACCCAGCTTTTTCGCGGCAATGACTGTAAGCCGATCGCGCACCTGTTGTTCAACCAGATTTTCGAACTGCCCGTTTAGCTTCAACACTCGGATGAAGTCGTCGGTGTCGACCACCTCGTCATCGATTCTCACGATTGGCGCCATCTCGCTCTCCTTGGTCTCTCCGGCATTTCCCATCGATAAGGTAACTAGCCTGCGCGACATGCATTCACCGCATTCACCGAATTTTCCGCATCGAGCCGCTTCGCGCGATCAGCCGGCCACCTGCCGGAAAGGATCGAGCGCAAAGTCGATCAGGCGACGTTCGCGCACCACGATCTCCGCCGTCGCGGTCATGCCGTAACGCAACGGGTATTTCACGCCGCCGATGACGTAGTCGGTCCGCGCTAGCGTCACTCGGCCTTCGTAGACCGGCTGCTTCGTGCGCGTCGACAGCTTCGTAGCCGGCGAAACGTACTCGAGCGTTCCGTTGATCGCACCATAGCGTTGATAAGGGAACGCATTGAATTTGAGCTTCACGCTCTGGCCTTCGCGCAAAAATGCGCGGTCCTGCTCGGCGATTTCGACTTTCACCACGGGCCGCGCATTCGCGGGGGCGATGCCGCCGAGCGGCGCATTGGCCTGAATTTTGTCGCCGGGCTGGGTGGTGGTCACGTCCGTCACGACGCCCGACACCGGCGCCAGCACGAGCAAAAAATTGTCTTTGTCGATGTTTTCGAAGCGAATGCGTGCGGCGGCATCGGCGGCCAGTCGTGCCGTTTGTACTTGTAGGCGCAGTTTGTCCTCGGTGTTCGAGATTTCGCGAAGTGTCGCGTCGTATTCGATGCGCAATTTCGTGAGCGCATCACCGCTGCCTTCGAGTTGTGCCTTGGCCTGCGCGAACTCGTGGCTAGCTTGCGCCTCCAACTGCGCGAGTTGGGCCTGAGCGATACGAACGTTGTTGTCCGCCTGCTGGTACGCGCTCTTCTTTTCCTCGACCTGCGTTTGCGACACACCACCGCCGCCCGGCAGCGCAAACAGCCGCGCAAACTTGTCGAACTCGGACTTTGCCAAATCGCGCGATTGAATGGCATTGGCGATGGTGCTGCGGGCGGCATCGAGTTGAGCCTTTTGCGACTCGGCCAGCTTGCTCGTGCCCTCGGCTACACGAATGCCGTGCAGATGCTCTTCGACGTCGATCTGATCTTTCAGCGCGTCGGCCTGGCGTTGCATCAGCGCCTTTTTCTGAGGGAACTGCCGCCATTCGCGCTCCGCATCCTCGAGTTTCAAGCGCGCGTCGAGCGCGTTGGTCGCCGCTTCGATCGCGCCGCGAGCATTGATGCGACCGATGACGTCGTCTTTCTTCACGGGTTGCCCTTCGGCGATGTAGATATCGGCCAGTTCTCCGTCGACCGGCGCATAAATGCGCCGCACGTCGGACTCGGGCGCGAGCGTGCCTTCGGTCGTCACGATCACGTCGGCGCGTCCGAAGAACGACCAGGCCAACGCCACCAAGATGAGCGCCGCCACCGCGATCACGGCGGATTCGATAATGCGG
The DNA here is from genome assembly GCA_051961035.1 of Trinickia sp. GTDB lineage: Bacteria > Pseudomonadota > Gammaproteobacteria > Burkholderiales > Burkholderiaceae > Trinickia. The sequence goes on from JBQCDS010000301.1 coordinate 4,506, forward strand.
CGGGGCTCTTCGGCCAAAATCGCGATGCCCTCGGCGCCGTGATCCTCGAGCGCCTGTGAAAGCGGTTCCAGCGCATGCGGCGCGCGGCGGGCACTCACTGCTGGCTCCCTTTGAGCGTGGCGACGCGCTTTTTCAGCTCGGGCTCTCTCGCCCGAAAGGGCGGCGTGGCGAAGTGCGCCAAACTCAGCGCATGGGTTGCGGCCTGTGCATCGCCGCCTCTCACATCGTCCATGATTTCACCGTACCGGCTCAGATCGCCACGTACTGTTGCAAGCCCCGCCGCCAGCCTCGGATAGCGAGAGGCATAGTCATCGAGCAGCGCAGGCAGCGAATTGAGCGCTTCAGGTTGCGCGCGGTCGAGTGCCGCGTCAATGGCTGTTTTCACACGATCGAGTGCGGCCACATACACCGAATCGTCGGTTTGCAACTGACGTAGATGACTGAGTGCGTCGGCGTAGCGTTCACCGAATGCCGGCACATAAGATGTGATCTGATCGAGTAACCGCTGATGTTCGTTCGGGTCGTCGTTCCAGCGAGCAATGAGCGACTCGATGACCGCCTCGTCGCGGTACATCACGATAGGTGCGTCGGGGCCGCCACGCGCCGCCCAAAACGCCTCGAGGTCGCTCAACCAACGGATTTCGGCCGCGAGCGGCGCCGCTTCGCGATTGTGTCTCGCGAGCGTATCCATTTCTCCGGCGAGCGCCCGGGCCCGACCGTACGCGTGCGCATCGAGCGCGGCGAGCCAGCCGGGGACTTTCGCTTTCATCAATGCGTCCGCGCCTGTCGCTTCGAACGCGGCATCGTTCGGGTGGCGCGCGAGATAGCCGTCGGCCAATTGCGCCGCCGCATCGACACGGCCCTGCGCCATGAGCGCCTTCATCTCGCGTTGTGGATTTGGGCGCACATACAACGCGACGGCGAGTACGCAACCGAGTGCCAACGCCGCAAAGAGATAGCGGCCGGTGCGTCGCCTGTCGAACCCGGCAATCGCGTCCGGTGTCCCTTTGCCGCCGAGGGCAATGCTGAGTTCGTCGATAAAGGTCGCCACCTTGCCTCGGCGCGGCGGCGCGGCGTGTGAGAGGGCGGCCTTCGGAGCGACGGTCTCGTAGTTGACTTCATCCTCCTGAGCGTGCGTCGGGTCGACACAGAAGATGTCGAGAAACGAATGTGGCGCGGCGACGAACGTCGTTCGGTCCATGTCGGCCGAGGCCGCCGTCACTGCGGCCGGTCGATCTGGTGCTCCATCGCTGCTGGGTTGCGGCTTGGGTTGCGGTTGCGCCTGCGGCTGAAATGGCGGTTGGGATTGTGACTGTGGCTGTGGCTGCGCCTGTAACTGGACATTTGGCTGCGCGTCACTGGGCAACGGCGGGCGGATGTGCGTCACCGTTCGGTCGGCACCACCGGCGCGCCGAATACCGACCCGATAATCGAAGTGATTTCCGCCGAACGCAAGCCGTGCGCCGTCTGCGAGCGCGACAGCGCATTCTTCGAGACGCGTGCCATCGACAAATGTGCCGTTCGTGCTACCCAGATCCTCGACGAAGATGTCACCGCGCTCGACGAACAAAAGCGCGTGTCGTCGAGACACGTAGTTCACCTGATGCGGATAGGCCTCGCGGTATCGCGCGAACGCATCGTCCGTCTTGCTGACGAGGAACGGAAAATCGGCCACGACAATCGGCTCGAGGCCGAGATCGGCACGCTCAGGCGTGAGCGTCAGGACGAGCGCTTGTGCTTCGTTTAGGGGCGGATTCTCCGGACACTGTTCGAATTCGACACGACAAGCGAACACGCCGGCAAAGCGAATCTCGTCCCCTTCAAGCAACAAGCGAGGTTTCGCTCGGACATCGATGCCATTGACCGTCGTACCGTTTTTGCTGCCCAGATCGGCAACGTACGCCGCCCCATGCTCGATGAAGATTTTGGCGTGGCGACGGGAGAGTTCGCCGGCTATTTCCCCGGGCACCTGAGCGAAAGGCGGCTCGTTGCGTCCCACCGCAAACAGATCTTGCCTGACGTGGATGGCGCCGAGCTCAGGATGCGACACCGGTTCCAGCACGACTTGTAAGCGCCGTGCGAGTAACATCTCCGTCTCAGCAGTCGGAACGTCTTGAGAAGCCATGTGTTCGACACCTGCTTGAAAAGCGTCGCTGCCCTGAAGTCTTCTTACGTCCCCATACGAAAGGGCCATCGCAAAGCGGGGAGCGTGAGAAAAGTGTAGGCGACGCGCGACGGCAGTCAATCGGCGCCAAGCACGGCTGAGCGAGACTGGCCATGATCGTCGTTGCGTGCGTTTTGGACGGTGACGTCGGGCCAGCCGCCGCCAATCGCTTTATAGAGCGTCACGGTATCGGCGAGGATTTGCTGATGATTGGCGACGAGCGCGAGTTCGGCCGATGCGAGCGAGCGTTCGGATTCGAGCACTTCGAGTTGCGACACCACGCCTTCTTTCAGTTGTGCTTCGACTTGCGCGGCCACAACACGCAAATGGGCGTTTTGCTGCTCGAGTTCGATACGCTGCTTTTTGTGCGCGGTGAGATTCACGAGCGCGGTTTCGACTTCCTCGAAGGCAGCGAATACGGTCTGCCGATACTGTTGTTCCGCCACCTCGCTTTGCGCCTCGGTCGTCTTGATGTGTGCCTTGACACCCGGATCGAACATCGGCAAATCGATGCTCGGCAAAAAGCTGAATGTAAATGCTTTGAACAGATCGCCGAGCGCGAACGCCGCCGTGCCGCCCCGGCCCGTGAGACTGAGCGAGGGCAATTGCGCCAGCTTGGCCGCGCCGATATTGTCGTAGGATTCGAGCACGCGATACTGCGCGGCAACGACATCGGGCCTGCGCGACAGCAACTGCGCCGGCAACCCCATCGGCACATCCGGCAAGCTGACGCGCTCGCGCAAGTGTCCGACAGGTACTTTGAACTCGCCGGCCGGCACGCCGACGAGCGTCGCGAGTGCGTTCTCCGTGACATCGCGCAAGCGGTGCAGTTCGATCAGCTCGTTCGCCACGCCGTTGACTTCGGCTTGCTGTCGCAGCACTTCGGTCTGCGGCACGGTGCCGTTGGCAAGCATCGACTGATCGATAGCGAGAATCTGCTTGTTCTTATCGAGCGTCTTTTGCTGTTCATCGATTTGGTCGTCGAATTGAAGGATCTGGAAGTACGTGCTGGAGAGACTCGCCACGAGGGTCAGATAGCCGGCACGCCAGTCGGCTTCGGAGGCGTGGTACTCGGCCTGTTGCGCTTGCACCCCTTTTTCGACCTTGCCCCAGATATCGATGTCCCAATTGACTTGCGTACCGAGGTTGTACGATTTCGAAGGCCGCTGATGCGTGCTCTTTTCGAAGTCCGCGCCGGCACCGGCATCCATGCTGGGCAGGGCCCCCGCACGCACCTCGCCGATCGCGGCGCCAGCGGCATGAATGCGCGCGGCGAGCACCTTGATGTCGATGTTCCCGGCGATCGCTTTGTCGATGAGCGCGTCCAGATAGGCATCGTTAAATCCATGCCACCATTGCGGATCCACGGTATCGGACGCCGATACCGGCCGCTCGACATGCGCCCATGTCGTTTTCTCGGGTATCGCGGGTCGCTTGTACGCCGGTACCTGCAGGTCCATGCAGCCCGACAAGCCAATGGCGAGAAAACATGCCGACATCGCGCCGACACAGATCGCGCGTGTGCGGTCGTGGCGACGGTGCGGATCAGCGGCACGTGAAGAGATATTCACGATCTGCTCCTGGCGACGATGATGATGGTGGAAAGGGCGACAACGAAATCGAAGCAATGCGTGACGTGAGGCGGAGAGACGTGAGGCGGTATTAAGTAGGGCGGGCTGTGTCGGCAGGCCGCTGAGCCAGCCGCGGAGGC
>JBQCDS010000302.1:0-2052 GCA_051961035.1 Trinickia sp.
CATCGCCTTGCAGAGCATCTCGAGCAAGGTCGTCTTGCCTGAGCCTACCGGGCCGCCTACACCCACGCGCAAGGGCGGCAGTTTCTTGGTCCTCATGGATCGATGCCCCTTGTTGTTTCGCTTCAAGAACGAAAAAGACGCGAGTACTGCGTCTCGTGTCGTGCCGACAACACGCCGAGCAAAGGCGCGAACGTATTCATGCGTTCGGGCGGCGTATCGAGGGCGCGTGCGACGGCTTCATCGATGACCGCGCGCGCGGCCACGAGGATGCGCTGCCCGGCGAGTTGCCCGAGCGGGATGGCTTTGATCGCGGCCGCCACTTGGTTCTCCGCCCACGCGAACGCATAGGCGGCGAGTGCTGCCTCAACCGCTACGCCGTGCGCCGCGGCGGCGAATGCAAATGCCGTGGGCTGTGACAGCGGCGTCAGCGCGGCCAGCGTCGCGCGCCGAGCGTCGTCGTACCACGTAAGCGATTGTGCGAGTTGCTTCAGCGACCATCCCATCTGCTGCGTCTCGCGCCGCAACTCAGCGGCTTCGCGGCTCGCGAGAAAGAGCCGGTCGGCATCGGCAAGCGCATCGGCATCGTGGTGCTGCCAACGTGAGAATTGATGGGCGAGGAACGGCAACTCGCCGCGCGCGAGCACATGCAGCAGGCCGCCTTCGATCCACGCGCGCGCCGTGTCGCCGTCGTGGATCCAGCGCACTTCGACGGCCGCCTCGAGCCCCTGCGAATAACTGAACGCACCGATCGGCAAGGCCGGCGAGGCGAGGTGCAGGAGAGCGGTCAGTTCGGCAAGTCGCATCGCGTTACCATCCCTCAGTGCTTGTGCGGATGGTTGTGGTCGCAACCAGAGTGATCGTCATGGCAGTCATCGTGGGCGGCTTCTTGTCCTGTCCGATGCCCATGCCCATGCTCATGCTGCTGTTCATGTGGATGTTGGCCGCCGTGGCGCTGCGCAAACACCTGCTGCGCCAACGCATAGTCCTCCCCGAAGGTGGCATCGTGCCCGTGACGATGCCCGCCGCCGTAGGCGCCGGCTTCGGGATGGAAAGGCAGCATCGCCTGCTCGACGTGCGCACCCAAGCGCGTCAGCATGGCTTCAAGGACGGAATCAGCCTCGAGCTTCAGATAATCGGTGCCGATTTCCACGGGCGTGTGCCGATTGCCGAGATGGTAGGCCGCGCGCGTGAGCGTCAGCGTATCCGGCGCTCGCACGACGAGCACGGCCTCGGGCGCGGCGATCACACGCACGAGCGCGCCGTCGTCGGCCACGAGCACATCGCCATCGGCAAGGACGGTGCCGCGCGGCATGACGAGTGCGACTTCCTCGCCCATATCGAGCGTGGCGGCCAGGCGGCTCTTGCAGCGCGCCTCATAGGCGAGCGTGAGCGTGGCGGCGCGCGCGACGAGCGAGGCCGCGAGCTTCGCGGGTGGGGCAATTCGTTTATCGATCGTACGCATCGGATAAGGAAGATCCATCAAAACAAGAAATACCGCTGCGCCATCGGCAGCACCGTGGCGGGCTCGCACGTCAGCGATTGGCCGTCGGCCACGACTTCGTATGTTTCCGGATCGACGCGGATAGCAGGCTGCCAGGCGTTGTGAATCATGTCCGCCTTCGACACCGTGCGGCAACCGCGTACGGGCACGACGCGCTTTTGCAGGCCATAGCGCTGTGCAATACCAGCATTGGCGGCCATTTGCGAAACGAATGTCAACGACGTTCGAGCCAGCGCACCGCCGCGCGTCGCGAACATCTCGCGGTAATGCACCGGCTGCGGTGTCGGAATAGAAGCATTCGGGTCGCCCATCTGCGCGAGCGCGATCATGCCGCCTTTCAAAATGAGCGTGGGTTTGACACCGAAGAACGCGGGCTCCCAAAAGACAAGGTCGGCCCACTTGCCCGCTTCGATGGAGCCGACCTCATGCGCGATGCCGTGCGTAAGTGCCGGATTGATCGTGTACTTCGCGACATAACGCTTCGCCCGAAAATTGTCGTTGCGTGCGCTGTCCTGCGCTAGGGCGCCGCGCTGCACTTTCATCTTGTGCGC
>JBQCDS010000303.1:0-2075 GCA_051961035.1 Trinickia sp.
CCAAAAAATCGACCTCGCCGAACAGCATCGTGAGGTTCGCGCAAAGTTTCGTCATCTCGTGTCTCTTGAGGAGCTTGCAGCACCTTGCGTCCGGCTGGACCGGACGATCATTCCGATCGGTCGAGAGGTGGGAGCCGGCCTACGAGGCGCGTCGGGCGCGTGCGCCCCATTGGCTTGTCTGTCACATTCGCACCGTCGACGATGTCAGGCATCGTCCGTGATGCTGGCAAAGTTGTCAAGCAAATTGCGATGCGCCGCGGGTTTTCCCGGAGTATGCCGATGCGTCGGTAGGAGGCGGGGGCCGGGGCGTGGCGGGGCGGGGCGACGTCGGATGCGCCGCTCCGCATTTACCCCTGGTGATTCCCCGCGACGACCGTCGCGGCGGATGGAGGAAGCATAGAAGTGACGGTGATGGCCGATCGAAACCGGCGTGGACGGCAGGCGTCAGGAGCCGAACATCCGACTGAGCGCGCGTTCGAGGTGATCGCGCATGGCCCGCGTGGCGCGCGCCGCGTCGCGCTGTTGGATCGCTTCGAGCACTTCGAGGTGCTCTTGCTGCACGAGCCGTTGCCGTTCGATCGATTTCACGAGCGACAGATTGCGCGACAGGTTCATGCTGAACACCATCTGCTCCTGAATCGAAGACAGCGCAGCGACGAAAAACTGATTCCTCGACGCCCGTGCGACGGCCATGTGAAACGCGAAATCGTCTTTCGCACCGATGCCCGACGTCTCGACGATGGTCTGCAAGTTGTCCCACTCGTGGCGAATCGCGGCGATGTCGTCTTCCTCCGCCTTTTCGGCAGCCAACGCCGCGGCGCCCGATTCGATCACGACGCGGTACTCGTAGCATCGCCGAATATCCGATAGCGTTTCGAGCGGCGCGAAACGTCGCACATCGGGATCGGGACGCCGCACGACGGTGGTGCCCGAGCCGTGGCGCGTGGCGATGATGCCGTCCGCGCGCAGTTGTGCAAGGGCTTCTCGCACGGTCGGGCGCGAGGTCGCGAAACGCTCGGCCAGCGCGTGTTCGGTCGGCAGACGCTCCCCTTCCTTGTATTCACCGTCGATGATGCGGTTGAGGATGTCGCTGTAAATGCGCGCCGGCATGCGCGGCGCCTTCTGCTCGGCCATTTGGGGCGATGTTGAATGAGTTGTCATGAGTGTGACGGATTGTAAGTCACGGCATGTCGTCAATCATAGCGCGGCGCTCGCGTGCGCCCCGTTCATGCCATGTGCCGGGCGCGACGATCGATGATTCACGGTCGATTTCTCGAATGCCGCTTCGGCATGCGCGCTCGACGAAGGGGACATGCGGCGGCGCCCGGATGCGAGCCCCTTTTGCATGCCGCGTTATAGCGTGCCGGCGAACTCCGGTTCGGGCAGGCCGCGCACGCCCGGATTCAACGCGAAGACGAAGCCATCATGCTCGCCTGCGGGATGCGGGCAGATTGTCGTGACGAACAGCGTGTCGTAATTCGGGCCGCCGAACGCGCACATCGATGGTTTGGATGCCGGCAGTGCGATCTTCCGATCGAGCCGGCCATCGGGCGTGAAGCGCAGCAGCAGGCCCGCGTCGTTCGCGCATGTCCAGTAACAGCCGTCGGCATCGATCGCGGCGCCGTCTGGGCGCCCCGAGTGGTCGTGCAAATCGGCGAAGACGCGGCGGCTGGTCGGCACGCCGTCGTCCGTGTCGTAATCGAATGCCCAGATGAGGCGGCTCGACGCGTGGGAATCGGAAAGGTACATCGTGCGTCCGTCGGGCGACCAAGCCAGGCCGTTTTGCGTGCACAGGCCGTCGACGACCGGCGCGGACAGGCCCGAGCGCGAGTCGTAGCGATAGAGCTTGCCGGCGGGATGCGGTTCGCTTGCGTCTTGCACCATCGTTCCGGCCCAGAAGCGGCCTTGGCGATCGCAACGGCCGTCGTTGAAACGCATACGTTCGGCGTCGTGCGCGACGCAGGCGAGTGGGCGCACGGTTATTGTGCCGCGATCCGCACCCGATGCCGGTGCATGGGCGTCGAGTGCGGATCGCGGCTCTTGCAAGGCGATGGCGAACAGCCCCGTTTCCAGCG
>JBQCDS010000304.1:0-4991 GCA_051961035.1 Trinickia sp.
CGCTCACGCTGATCCTCAAGCGGGCGGCGCATATTCCCGCGGCTGTCAGCGGCGGCCAGGATTCCGTCGGCCTGCGTTGCCCGTCGCATCCCGTTGCGCAACGGCTGCTCGACGCGTTCAGCGCACGGCTTGGGGGGCACGGCGGCGTCGCGGCGCCTTCGGCAAACCGCTTCGGTCATGTCAGCCCCACCACCGCGCAACATGTGCGCGACGAGTTCGGCGCGGCGATCCACGTACTCGATGGCGGGGCGTGCGATGTCGGGATCGAATCGACGATCGTGGATTTGTCTCGCGGTTTTCCCGCGCTGCTGCGGCCCGGGCGCGTCACGCCGGACGAGATTGCGAACGTGCTCGGCGTCGCACCGCGTTTGCCGGACGGCAGCGATGCCACGGCGCCGCGCGCATCGGGTACGCTCAAGGCGCACTATGCGCCGCGCACGCCGCTTGCGCTGTTGCCGTTCGAGCGGCTCGAGCCGATGCTGGCGAGTGCGCAAGCGGCCGGCAGGCGCATCGCGCTCGTGGCGCGCGCCTCCCGTGCGGGAAGCTGGGCCGATGCGCGCGACGTGCATTTCATTGCCGCCCCCGAGGATCCGCATGTCTATGCGCGCGAGTTGTACGGGTTGCTGCGGGCACTCGATCGCGCGGACGTCGAGCGAATCTTTGTCGAAAAGCTGCCCGAGACGCCCGAATGGATCGCCGTGAACGATCGGCTCGGCCGCGCGGCTGCGGCGTTCGAAGCGAACGAATGAGCGCTCGCCGATCGGCGGCGCGACCGCGGCGTTGCAAGAGCGCACGCGCCGCCTAATACCTTAAACCCTCATACCCAAAGCAAATGCCCGGCTCGTGTAAAGCCGGGCATTTGTCCGTCCTACGCCCGATAAGCCGGCTTTGCCGGCCGCCTCGAGCGCGCCGCATCAGTGGCCGATGCCCGCCGCCGCGATCTTCGATTCGACGTACTGCGCGAACAGCGCGTGCGTACGCGTGCTCGGGTGCACCGTATCCGCGAAGATGTACGACTGGTCCGCGCCGGCCGCCACCAGTGTCTGCGGCGAGCAGAACAGCGACGAGGCCAGCGCGGCACCGAACTGAGCCGCCGTTTGGCCGGGCAGCAGCACGCTCGGGTTGCTCTGCGCGTACGAGGTGGCCGATGCCTGCATCTGCGTCAAATTGCACGCCGTGGCGGTGTTCGACACGGTGAACCCGTTGGCGCTGGACGTCGCGATCAACTGATCGAGCCAGGTGAACGCATCCACGGGAATCACGGTGCCGGCGGGCAGGTTAGCCGCTTGCAGCCCGGCCGCCACGATACCGTTGAACGTCTGTACGACGCCCGAGATGAGCTGCTGAGCCGCCGCACCGTTGGCGATGCCCGCTTGCACGCCCAGCGGCGTCTGGCCGATATCGGGCACGTTGACGAACACGACGTGGGTAGCGCCCTTGCTCACGATGGTCGCCACCTGCGTGACCAATTGCTGGGCCGCCGTCCCGAGCGTCGTACTCACTTCCCGCAGCAGCGCGTTTTGCGGCGTCATGCCGCCGGCGATATCGGTCTGGACCGCCGTCAGCAGCGCAGTGAGGTTCGCCAGGATGTCGTTCGCGCCGCCTTCGACGAGCACGATCTGATTCGAATTGAAACTGCCGTTCGCGCTCAGATAGTTCGCGACTTGCGTGACGATCGGCGTCGTCGTGGCGGCCAAGTTGTTTGGCGCCCAGCCGATGCCCTGTGCGTTCACGACTTCCGCGCCGCCTTGCGCGTAGTCCAGCCCGCCCGCTGCCGCCAGCGGTTGGCCGAAGCCGCCGACGACAGCCGGCGTAAGCGAGCCGCCGTAGTAGGCGGCGACGTCCTGCGTCCACACTTGGCCCGGGTTCGTCGTGAAGCGGCCGCCGCCGAACTGCGCTGCGATGACTGGCGAGTAAGTCCCGGCGTCCGACAGGCTCGTGCCGAACGAGACCACCTGCATGCTCACTCCGCCCGGCGGCGTCGCGGCCGTGCTCGACGAACTGCCTCCTCCGCCGCCGCAGGCGGCCAACAGCGCGAACGCCGCGCCGGCGATTGCGGTTTGCGTCACGCGCAGGCAGGTATGGTTCCGTGTCTTCTTACCGTGTTCCATCGACTTCATCTCCTCGTGTATTCGGCATGGCCGTGATGTGATGCGTAATGCGTAATGCGTGAAAAACCGACGTCGGGCGCGACTTCCGGCCCTGCGGCGCTCGCCGTGGATGGCGGGCGCACGCGCGCCTGGTCTCTTTCGTGTGCTATGTCTCCGGTGAAGCAGGGAGGGGCGCCGCGCCGGTCGAGCTCGCGACATCGCGCGCCCGCTCTGGCTCGGTGTGCGTGGCGCGGTAAGCCGCCGCCCATTCGGGCGGGCCGAAAACCGCGCGCAGCTTATCGGTCAATCGCGGCGCGTACCGCGCGTCGGCGAGCATCGAGCGCCACTCGTGAAATGTCGCGGTCAACGGGTTGTACGTTCGCAGCGGCTCGACGATGCCGTACTGCGGCGCGTCTTGCTCGTCCTCCGGCACGTAGCTGCCGAACAGCCGATCCCAGATCACGAGCACGCCGGCGTAATTGCTGTCGATGTAGCGCGGATTGCGCGCATGGTGGCAGCGATGAATCGACGGCGTGTTGAAGACGTATTCGAGCCATCCGAGCCGACCGATCGCCTGCGTGTGAACGAAAAATTGAAACGCGAGATTGATGAGGACGATCGCGATGATGTGCCTCGGCTCGAAGCCGAGCAACGCGAGCGGCGTCCAAAACGCCCACATGCCCGCGATCGGGTACATGAGGCTTTGGCGGAATGCGGTGGAGAGATTGAGGCGCTCCGACGAATGGTGGACGACATGCGCGGCCCAGAACCACCGAATGCGGTGGCTGCATCGGTGAAAGCCGTAGTACAGCAGATCCTGCGCCAGGAACAGCACGGTGAACGAAACCCAGCCGCCGTGCCAGGTAAAGAGCCGGAAGTGCGCGTAGATGTAGGCGTACAACGGCACGACCGCGAGCCAGGCGAGCTTGTCGGCACCTTGGTGCATGACGGCGAGCGCGGCGTTGCACAGCGTGTCGGGCCAGCTGTAGACGCGGTCGGACCGGCGCACGCGCGCGAAATGCCAGGCTTCCCAAGCGATGAATGCGAGAAAGACGGGCGCCATGGCGAGCAGAAGCAATTCGGCGTCGAATTGCATGACGTCTTCCTCCTTCGTGTCTCGTCGTTATGAGGCCGCGCAAAACGCGTACGCCGTGTCGCGCTCGCGCGGGGCACGCGCAATCATCCGGTCATGCGCCGGTCGTTGCCCGACAGCGTACACGCTCGCGTCTCGCGCGGCGTCATTTGATCCTAGAAGAAGTATTCGATGGCCGGCGCCGCGTATGGCGCGCGCCGGCCGAGGCAGGGACGCTTAGCGCAATCCCCGATAGACCCACTCGAGCAAGGCGTCGTGGGCCGCGCGCGCCTCGGCGGCGCGCCGCGAGTTGATGAGGCTGACGACGACGTAACGCTCGCCGTTGTCCGCCGCGACATACCCTGCGATCGCACGTACGTCGTTCAGCGTGCCGGTTTTGATGTGCGCGTTGCCGAGCACGGGCTCGTTGCGCAGCCGGTTGCGCATGGTGCCGTCGACGCCGGCCACGGGGAGCGACGCCACGAACACTTGAGCGACGGGGCTTGCGTTCGCCTTTTGAAGCAGATCGGCGAGCGAGCGCGCGCTCACGCGCTCCGCGCGCGACAGGCCCGAGCCGTTGACGAGCGTGAGTTCGGGCATGTCCAGCCCTTGCGTGCGCAAAAAGCGCGCGATCGCATCGGCCGATTTCGCGGGCGTGGCGGGCGGTTTATCCACGACGGCGCCGATCGTCAGGAACAAATTGCGCGCCATGACGTTGTTGCTGAACTTGTTGATGTCGCGAACGATGTCGCTGAGCACCAAGCCGCGATGAACCGCGATGAGCCGCGCGCCCCTGGGCACGGCGCCTTCGTGCGTGGTGCCGTTGAACGTGCCGCCCGCCGAGCGCCACAGTGCGAGAAAGCCGCCGGCGAAGAACGCGCTGTGATCGAGCACCGCCACGTTGATCGTGCGCGGGCCGCAGCGCAGCGGGTACTCGCCCGAGAACAGCGCGTCGACGATGCCGTTGGCGCGGGGCGTAACGCTCGGTGTCAAGGCGGTGTCCACGCCGACACAGGCGCCGGGGCTCGCGCGCAACGAATTGTCGATTTGCAGCTGGGCGAGGGCGGGGATCACATCGATCGCGACGTTGCCGTCCGGCGACGGCGTGAGCGTGAACGACAGCGACTTGAACGCATAGAGCAACGGGTCGGGGCCGACGTTATAGGGGGCGGTGACGTCTTCGTCGAAGGCGGGGGCGTCGCGGGTCGACGGATCGAAGAAACGCTTGTCGAGCACGAGGGCCCCATCGATGCCGGTAATGCCCGCTTGGCGGATTTTGTCGACGAGATCGATCAATTCCTCCGGCACGAGCTTCGGGTCGCCCGTGCCTTGTATATACAGATTGCCGTGCAGTACGCCGCTTTTATCGACCTGGCCGTCGGCGTAAGCGCTCGTGCGCCAGCGATAGTTGGGGCCGAGCATCGACAAACCGGCATACGTCGTGACGAGTTTCATCGTCGAAGCCGGAAGCATCGGGGTGTCCGCGTTCAATGCGACGAGGGGCGTGGTGCTGCCGATGCGCTCCACGACCACGCTGATCTCCGATAAGGACACGCCCGCACGCTTGAGCGCGCTCGTGACCGAGACGGGCAGCTCGGCCTGGGCAGGCGCGACATGCGCATGGTGGCGCAGCAGCTTGTGCGCGTCGGCCGGGGCCGCGGCTGCCAGTGCGCCCGCGGCCACGAGCGCGCAGGCCAGGCGCAGCCACACCGTGCCGCGCCGCCCTCGCGGGAGGCGGGGCGGCGCGGCGGGCGAAGCGGAGGAACCGGAGGAAGCAGACAAAGCGGCGAAAACGCAAGACACCGGCGACGGTGATCTGGTGGACGAAG
>JBQCDS010000305.1:0-3121 GCA_051961035.1 Trinickia sp.
GGCTCGACGTTCTGCGCGCGTTGCGCTCGCGCGGCAACACTCTGCCGGTGCTGATCGTCACGGCGCGCGACGCCGTGGCCGATCGCGTGAAAGGGCTCGACGCGGGCGCGGACGATTACCTCGTCAAGCCGTTCGACCTCGACGAACTGGGCGCCCGCATGCGCGCGTTGATTCGGCGCCAGGCCGGACGCTGCGAATCGGTGATCCGACATGGCCCGCTCACACTCGATTCGGCGGCCCATCAGGTCACGCTGGACGGCGCGCTGGTGGCGCTGTCGGCACGCGAGTTCGCGCTGCTCGAGGCGCTGCTCGCCCGGCCCGGCGCCGTGCTCTCGAAAACGCAGCTCGAGGAAAAGATGTACGGATGGGGCGAGGAGATCGGCAGCAATACGGTCGAAGTCTACATTCACGCGCTGCGCAAGAAGCTCGGCGCGGATTTGATCCGCAACGTACGCGGCCTCGGCTACATGATCGCGAAAGACTAACCGGGCGTCATAAAAAAACGCAGGCCACCTTACCCTAATGCAATCCATTCGCCGTCAACTGCTGTTCTGGCTGATCGGGATCGTTCTCGCGGGCGTGGGCCTTGCCGGTTGGCTCATCTACCGGCAGGCGCTGGCCGAGGCCAACGAACTCTTCGACTACCAGTTGCAAGAAATCGCCGCGGCGCTGCCGTCGGAGCCTTTCGCCCAAATCTTCGGCGCGCACAACGATGCCGACGAGGGCATCGTCATCCAGATCTGGAGCCGCACGGGCTCGCTGATGTACTACTCGCATCCGCGTGCACCGCTCGCGCCGCGAGCGGAACTTGGGTTTTCCACCGAACGCACCGATCGCGGCGATTGGCGCGTGTACGGCGCGATCGTGGGCGACAACGTCGTGCAGCTCGCGCAGCCGTTGTCCGTTCGCAACCGTCTGGCCGCGAACGTCGCGTTGCGAACGCTGTGGCCGCTGATCGTGCTGCTGCCGTTTCTGGGCGTGGCCGTCTGGGGCGTCGTGGGACGCGGGCTCGCACCGCTCAGGCGCGTCACGCGCGCACTCGACGCGCGCCGGCCGGAAGCGCTCGATCCGCTGCCGGAGGCGCGATTGCCGTTCGAAGTGCGCCCGCTCGTGCGCGCGCTCAATGGGTTGCTCGCCCGATTGTCGTCGGCGCTCGACACACAGCGCGCGTTCGTGGCCGATGCGGCGCACGAGCTGCGCACGCCGCTCGCGGCCGTGCAGATCCAATCGCAGTTGGTCGCTCGCGCGCAAGACGCCGACGAGCGCCGCGAGGCGTTGGCCGATCTGCAAGCCGGCGTCACGCGCGCGACGCGCTTGGCCGAGCAATTACTCGCGCTCGCGCGGGCGGAACCCGATGCGAGCGCCGTCAAGGAGGCTGTCGACTTGCGCATGCTGCTGGCCGATTGCGTGGCCGCGTATGTTCCGATCGCTCAGCGCAGCGGTGTCGATCTGGGCTTCGAGCAGGCGCAGCCGGCCACGGTTACGGCAGATGCCGATTCGCTGCGCGTCATGTTCGGCAATTTGCTCGACAACGCGGTGAAGTACACGCCCGATGGCGGCCGCATCGACGTAATGCTCTCGGTCGATGCGGGCGGCCATGCCTGCGTGCAGATCGCCGACAGCGGCCCCGGCATCCCGGCCGAGGAGCGTGCGCGTGTGTTCGACCGCTTCTACCGGGACGCTCAGGCGCGCGCGCGCACCGATGTCTCGGGCAGCGGCCTCGGGCTCGCCATCGTCAAGCGTATCGCCGCGCAAACCGGAGCGGCGATCGAACTCGGCGACGCCCCGCTCGGCGGCCTGCTCGTCACCGTTCGGTTTTGAGGCACGCCCTGGCGTGCCGTCGGGCCGCTCGTGCAGGGCCTTCGTTGCCGCCCCTTGGTGATGCCCGGAAGTTTCCGAATGAGGGCGCCTACCTTCGCGCGGCGCCCGCTGCCATGGGCCTATCGGACGATTTCGCCGTTAAGTCTCCTTTAAGACAGCCCTTTTACTCTGCCTCACATCAAGCAAGGAGGCCTTTCCCCATGAACGCAAAAACACTGTCTCGCGGTGCCGTGGCCGTTGCCGTCGCCGCCGCACTGTCCGTCGGCTATGTGGCCGGTACGCGTCACGCCGATCCGCAGATCATCACGGCCGCGCAAGCCGCCGCATTGATGCCGGCCGAAGCCGCCGCCAAAACGGGCATTCCCGATTTCTCGGGCCTCGTTGAAACGTATGGCCCGGCGGTCGTCAACATTAGCGCGAAGCATGTCGTGAAGCAGGTGTCGCACCGCTCGATGCGGCAACTGCCCGTCGATCCCGACGATCCATTCTTCCAATTCTTCAAGCGCTTTTACGGCGGCCAGTTCCCCGGTTACAACGGCGGCGACAACGGCGGCGGGCAAGAAGACGTGCCTAGCGCGAGCCTCGGCTCGGGCTTCATCATTAGCAACGACGGATACATTCTGACGAACGCCCACGTTGTCGATGGCGCGAACGTCGTCACCGTGAAGCTGACGGACAAGCGCGAGTTCCACGCGAAGGTGATCGGCACCGACAAGCAGTCCGACGTCGCCGTCCTGAAGATCAACGCATCGAACCTGCCGACGGTGAAGATCGGCGATCCGAACCAGAGCAAGGTTGGCCAGTGGGTCGTCGCGATCGGCTCGCCGTACGGGTTCGACAACACGGTCACGTCGGGCATCATCAGCGCCAAGGCGCGCTCGCTGCCGAACGAGAACTACACGCCGTTCATTCAGACGGACGTCCCCGTGAACCCAGGCAACTCGGGCGGGCCGCTCTTCAATCTGCAAGGGCAGGTGATCGGTATCAACTCGATGATCTACTCGCAGACGGGGGGCTTCCAGGGGTTGTCGTTCGCGATTCCGATCGATGAAGCGATTCGCGTGAAGGACGAACTCGTGAAGTCGGGCCATGTGAGCCGTGGCCGGCTCGGCGTGGCCGTGCAAGGCGTCAATCAGACGCTGGCCAATTCGTTCGGCTTGCAAAAACCCGCCGGTGCGCTCGTGAGTTCGGTCGACCCGGGCGGCCCGGCCGCGAAGGCCGGCTTGCAAGCGGGCGACGTCATCTTGGGCGTCAACGGCACGGCCGTGAACGACTCCACCGACTTGCCGGCGCAGATCGC
>JBQCDS010000306.1:0-3128 GCA_051961035.1 Trinickia sp.
GGCGAATTCGTTGGCGTACTCGGGCCGAATGGCGCCGGCAAGACGACACTGATGCGTGCCGTACTCGGCCTCGTGCCGGTGGCGGGTGGTGCGATCCGCATCGGCGGCGAGAGGGTCGCGCGGGGCAATCCATCCATCGGCTATATGCCGCAGACGCGCAGCGCACTCGCGAGCCGGCGTGTGATCGGGCGCGATTTCGTCGCGATGGCCGCCGACGGGCACCGGTGGGGCCTGCCGATCGCCGATGCAGCCACTCGCCAAGACGTGGGACGCGTGCTCGATCTCGTCGGCGCGGGAAAGCTCGCCGCACGCCCGCTCTCCGAGCTTTGGGGCGGCGAGCGCCAACGCCTGCTGCTCGCGCAATGCCTGCTAGGCGAGCCGCAACTGCTGCTGCTCGACGAACCGCTCATCAGTCTCGACCCTCACCATCAACGCAGCGTCGTCGAACTCGTGAGACGTGTGCAGCGCGAATTGGGCATCACTGTGCTTTTTTCAGCGCACGAACTCAACCCGTTGCTCAATGCGATCGATCGCGTGCTTTACCTCGGCAGAGGCAGCGCCGCGCTCGGCACCGTCGATGAAGTCATCACGCGGCCCGTGCTGTCGCTGCTGTACGGTTCGCCAATCGACGTCATGCGCGTGAACGGACGCATTTTCGTCATGTCGGGCGACGTCGAAGTCGAAAAGCACGATCACGAACACGAGAACGATGGAGAGAGCCACGCGCATCGCCATCATGCGCATGGCGACGACGGCGGTCACGGGCACTCACACGGACACACCCACGATGTTTGAATACGACTTCATGGTGAACGCGTTCGCGGCGTCGGGGATCGTCGCCGTGCTCGCGGGCATCGTCGGCTATTTTCTTGTCATGCGCGGACAAACATTCGCGGGGCATGCACTATCGCACGTGGGGTTCACCGGTGCGACGGGGGCCGTACTCGTCGGCATTTCGCCGCTCTGGGGCATGATCGGCTTCACGCTTGCGGCCGGTGTATCGATGGGTGCGCTCGGCGAACGTCTCGCGGGTCGCGACGTCGCAATCGGCGTCGTCCTCTCGCTCGCACTCGGCTGCGGCTTGCTCTTTCTGCACTTTTTCACGGCCTACGCCACGCAAGTCACGGCGCTGCTGTTCGGCAACGTGCTCGGCGTCACGAGCTCGACGCTCGTCGTGCTCGCCGGCATCGGCACGGCAAGCCTCGTTGCGCTCGGCGCGATCATGCGGCCGCTGCTGTTCGCGACGCTACAGCCCGAATTGGCCGAAGCGAAAGGCGTCTCGCTTCGGCTCGTCTCGGTGCTGTTTCTCGCCATCGCGGCACTGGCCGTGGCTGCGTGCACGCAAATCGTCGGCGTATTGCTCGTCTTCACGCTGATGGTGGGGCCGGCCGCCGCCGCCCAGAATCTCACGACGCGGCTCGCGAGCGGCGTCGGATTGGCGGCCTTGTTCGCGCTCGGTCAAGCTTGGCTCGGCGTCACGCTCGCCTTCTATACCGACTGGCCGACGAGCTTCTGGATCACGGCGCTCTCCGCGCTTGTGTACGGCGCCAGCTTGCTGCGGCGGCGGTGAGGCGCGTTCGGCGCCCACCGCTCTTCAGTCTTCTCTCTTCAGCCCTGCCTCAGCCGCGCCGCCAGCGGCAAACCGTGCGGCAATCGCAGTCGACGCCCCCTTTTCTCGCCGCCGAGGCGTTTGCCGCAACACCCGAGCCGAATGATGCAACGCATCATCGATCCGCCGCGGACGGTACGCAAAAGCCACACCTTCGATTTCCGTTGCAACGCGCCTTGACTTTCGCGCGCCGCAAACCGATCATTCGCTCAGTCAGAGAACAAAAGATCCATTTTTGAATCGGCGGCACGCCAAGGTCGCCGCACCGAACGTTGCTCAGGCGCAAGCCGGCGTTGGCGCCGGGCTTCGCGCCCACACAGGAGACACACACCATGGTCAATGCGCGCGGCACCGGCTCCAACGTGATCTTGCATTTGGGCGTCGGCTCGTTTCATCGCGCCCACCAAGCGTGGTATCTGCACCGGCTAGCCGCCGTGACGGTACCCGGCGAATCCCGTTGGTCGCTGACCGTCGGCAACATCCGTGGCGACATGAACGCCGCGCTCGATGCACTCGCCAAGCAGCAAGGCGTCTACACGCTCGAAACGGTCACGCCGCAAGGCGAGCGCGCCTACGAGACCATCCGCTCGATCGAGCGCGTGCTGCCGTGGTCTCCCACGCTCGCACCGATCGTCGAGGCGGGCTCCGATCCCACCTGCAAGATCATTTCGTTCACGGTGACCGAAGGCGGCTATTACCTCGACGAACACGATCGGCTCGATACGTCGAACCCCGACCTGGCCGCGGATTTGGCTGGCGCCCGCACGACGATCTACGGTGCGTTGGCCGCGATTCTCGAGGCACGGCGCGCGAACGGCGCGGGCCCGGTCACGCTGCAAAGCTGCGACAACCTGCGCAGCAACGGCGAGCGCTTCGAAGCGGGCATGCGCGCGTTTCTGGCTGCGCGGGAGCAAACCGAGCTTGCTCACTGGTTCGAAGCGAACACCACCTGCCCCAATTCGATGGTCGATCGAATCACGCCCCGCCCGACCGACGATGTACGCACGCGCGTGCTGGAAGCGACCGGCATCCCGGATACCTGCCCCGTCATGGGCGAAGCGTTCATTCAGTGGGTCATCGAAGATCGCTTCAAGGCGGGACGGCCCGCATGGGAGCGCGTGGGCGCCGAACTCGTCGAATCGGTCATGCCGTACGAGGAAGCGAAAATCCGCATCCTGAACGCAAGCCATAGCTGCATCGCTTGGGCCGGCACGCTCGTGGGGCACACCTACATTCACGAGGGTACGCTCGACGACGACGTGCGTCGCTTCGCCTACGAATATGTCACGCAAGACGTCATCCCCTGTTTGACGCCCAGCCCGCTCAACCTG
Source organism: Trinickia sp. (assembly GCA_051961035.1). Classification (GTDB taxonomy): domain Bacteria; phylum Pseudomonadota; class Gammaproteobacteria; order Burkholderiales; family Burkholderiaceae; genus Trinickia. Next base: position 2,941 of record JBQCDS010000306.1, read on the forward strand.
GCCGGGTACCGCGACGTCGTGCTCGATCGGTTCAGCAATCCGTATATTCAGGACACGAATCAGCGTGTCGCGGCCGACGGTTTTTCGAAGATTCCCGGCTTCATCGCACCGACGCTCGCCGAATCGTTCTCGCGCAACGCTCAGCCGAATGCCACGGCGATTTTGCCGGCGCTGTTCTTTCGCTTCCT